>NZ_JBFWLZ010000048.1:0-21458 GCF_050251835.1 Diaphorobacter sp.
TTGCCCGGGCCATGCCCACCCTCAGCCAGCAGCGCACGCACAAATACATTGCCGCCCGCCAGCAGCACCCCGCCTGGGTTTTGCTGGCATCGCGTCGGGCGCCGCTGGTGCTCAGTTGCCTGGATGCGCTCTTCGAGCATCAGCGCGACGGTGTGCCCTTTGATGCAGCCGTGCAGGCGCTGGCCGAGATGCTGGCGGCGCATGCCAACGAGGTGGAGTTTGAAATCGACAGCGCCGACACCCTGAGCCAGGCGCGGCGTGATGTGCGCGAGTGGATACGCCGCGGCCTGGTGGTCGAGCGCGAAGGCCGCGTGTTCGAGACCGACGCCCTCAAGACGGCGCTGCGCTTCATCGCCCAGCTGGACGGTCGCATGATGACCTCCACCGCCTCGCGCCTGGCGGTGGTGCAGCGCGAGATCGACAACCTGGCCGCCGCGCTCGACCCCGACCCCCAAAGCCGCGCCGAGCATCTGCAGCGCCGCATCGCAGACCTGCAGCAGCAGCTGGCGGACGTGCAGGCCGGCCGCATCACGGCGCTGACGCCGGAGCAGGCGGTCGAGGGCATTCGCGAGGTGTATGCGCTGTCGGTCAGCCTGCGGGCGGACTTTCGCCGGGTGGAGGATTCGTGGCGCGAAGCCGACCGCGCGCTGCGCAGCGCCATCATCAGCGCGCGCCACCACCGCGGCGCGGTGATGGACCAGCTGCTCGACGGCCATGCCCGGCTGCTCAACACGCAAGAGGGCCGCGTGTTTGACAGCTTTCACCAGCAGCTGTCCAACCAGACCGAGCTGACCGAGATGCGCCAGCGCATCCGCCAGATTCTTGCCCACCCCGCCGCCAAAAAAGCCCTGGACGGTCTGCAGAGCAGCACGCTGAACCTGCTGGTGCAGCAGCTCATCAAAGAGGCCAAGGTGGTGCAGGGCGTGCGCGCGCGCAGCGAGCGCGAGGTCAGCCAGTTCATGAAAACCGGCCAGGCGGCCGAGAACCAGCGCGTGGGCCAGTTGCTCAACGAGGTGCTGGAGCAGGCCCTGCGCATCGACTGGCAGCAGCGCGCCGTGCGCCGCCAGAGCGCGCCGCTGCCGCCGCTGGGCGTGGCGCTGGGCAGCGTGCCGCTGGTGGAGCGCCTGCGCGTCAAGTCGCTGGACGGCGGCGAGCAGGCCGCGCTGCTGCTGACCACCGAATACGCCGACCTGGGCCAGATGGAGGGCGAGTTCTGGCAGGCCTTTGAAGGGCTGGACCGCGAGGCCCTGGTGCAGCGCACCTTGCAAATGCTGGTGGACCGGGGCCAGCCCATGACCTTGGCGGAACTGGCTGCCGCGCTGCCGCCGGGCGAGCACGACCTGGAAACCTTTGCGCTGTGGCTGGCCATGGCGCGTGAGGCGGGTGTGCCGCTGCAGCCCGGCGACGAGCAGATCGACACACAGGACGGCTCGCAGCGCTGGCGCTTCACCGTGCCGCGCGTGGCGCTGGACGGCGCGCAGCTGGCGCAGATGGACTGGGAGCTTTGATGGCGCACCAACCCGATATCTTTGACCGCATGGCCGCGCAGACACCGGCGCCGCAGACTGCCGACGTGCTGCAAAAAGAAGCGCTTGAAGCGCGTGATGATCAGGGGCTGGAGGCCAAAAACGCCCTGCCAGATGATTGCGGCAGCGCACCCAGAACACCGTCGGCCCTGCGCCGGGCGCTGCAGCATGTGCTGGCGCATGGCTGGCTGGAGTCGGCCGCCAAGCCGCAGTGGTTTCGCCTGATTGCGGCGCACACGGCGCAGCTGGATGCGCTGCTCGAGCCGCTGGACTTGCGCATGGTGGTGGACGACGTGCGCGGCCTGGCCTTTCTGGCCGTGGTGCCTGACTTTGATGATGACGCCGCCGACGAAAGCGAGCAGGACGACTGGACGCACCCCCTGATGCGCCGCCAGCGCCTGACGCTGGAGCAATCGTTGCTGCTGGCCATCTTGCGGCGCGAGTTTTTGCAGCGCGAGCAGGAAAGCGGTACCGGCGCGCCGGTGCGTATCACCGTGGACAGCCTGCTGCCGCAGCTGGAGACCTACCTGGGCAGCACCGGCAGCGACATGCAAGAGCGCAAGCGCCTGATCCAGCTGCTGGAGAACTTGCGCATGCACGGTATGGTGTCGGAGGTGGATGCGCAGGACTGCATCACCATCCGCCCCATGATCGTGCATCTGCTCAACCCCGAGAACCTGCAGGCGCTGCTGCTGCGTCTGCGCGAGGTGGCGCAAGCCGGCGGCGCCCAAAGCGCGCAAGACAACGCCACGGATGATGCGGGAGGCCCGCCATGATGGCAGAGGCGTCGTTCATCCTGCAAGAGCTGCACCTGTACAACTGGGGCGCTTTTGCCGGGCGCCACCAGGTGGGCGTTGATCCGGGCAACAGCGCCATCATCGGCCCCACGGGCAGCGGCAAGACCACGCTGGTCGATGCGCTGATGACGCTGCTGTGCGCCAGCCCGCGCTACAACCTGGCCTCGACCGGCGGGCATGAAAGCGACCGCGATCTGGTCAGCTACGTGCGCGGCGCCGCGGGCCAGGGCAATGACAGCGGCGACCACATCGCCCGGCCAGGCCGCTGCACCACCGGCATTGCGGCGCGGCTGGTGCGCGCGGGCGGCACGGGTGACGGTGGTGGCAAATCGGTCTGGCTGGGCGCGCTGCTGTGGTTTGACGGCAGCAGCCAGTCGGCGGGCGACATGCAAAAGCGCTGGCTATTTGCCCAGGGTGAGGGCCACGGCCTGGACTTGTGGCTGGAAGAGCAGCACAGCGGCGGCGCGCGGGCGCTCACCCAGCTGGCCAAGGACAGCGATGGCCTGCAGATGTTCAGCAGCAAGGCGCCCTACCTGGCCCGGCTGCACAGTTTTTTTGAAGTGGGCCCCAACGCCTTCACGCTGCTCAACCGCGCGGCGGGGCTCAAGCAGCTCAACAGCATTGACGAGATCTTTCGCGAGCTGGTGCTCGACGACCACTCGGCCTTTGACGCTGCGCAGCAAGTGGTGGACGGCTTTGCCGAACTGGCCTCCATCCATGCCGACCTGGAGCTGGCCAATGCGCAATTCACGTCCCTGCTGCCGCTGCGCGACCTGGCCGCGCGCGAGCAGCAGCAGGCGCGCCAGTTGGCGCATGTGCAGGCCCTGCAGCAGCAACTGCCCGCGTGGTTTGCCGCGCAGGGCGTGCAGTGGTGGCGCCAGCGCGTGGCGCAGCTGCAGACGCAGATGGCGCAGCGCAGCCAGGCCCTGCTCGCCGCTCATGACACGGTACAGGCCGCGCGGCGCCACGAGCAAGACCTGCACGGCATCTACCTGCAGGCGGGCGGCGCCAGCATCGAGTCGCTGCGTGAGCACATCGCACTGGCGCGCAAAGAGCTGGCGCGCACGCAAGCCAACCTGCTGCAGTACCAGCAGCTGGCGCGCAACCTGGGACTGGCGGCCAGCCCCGCGCAGGCAGACGAGGTGACTGCGCAAGACCTGCCCGCGCACCAGGCGCAGGCAGCCGCCGCCGTGCAGCAGCTGGACGCCGATCAGGCGCAGCTACAGGCCGATGCCGAAGCCGCCATTGCCGACGAGCGCAACGCCCACAGGCGCTGGCAAGCTCTGGAGGCCGAGTACGACGCCGTGCGCCGGCGCCCCGGCTCCAACCTGCCGGTGGCGTACCAAAGCTTTCGCGCCGATCTGGCCGCGCACCTGGCCCTGCCCGAAGACGATTTGCCCTTTGCCGCCGAGCTGGTCGAAGTGCCGCTTCCTGAGCAAGGCTGGCGCGGCGCCATCGAGCGCGCCCTGGGCAGCCACCGGCTGCGCATCCTGGTGCCGCACGCGGCCCTGCACCCGGCGCTGCAATGGGTGAACCAGCGCCACAACCGGCTGCATGTGCGCTTGCTGGAGGTGCCCGCTGCTGCGGCGCCCGCCTCTTTTGTGGCCGACGGCTTTGCGCGCAAGCTCAACATCAAGCCGCGCCTGCCCGCGGCGCACCAGGGCGCGCTGCGCCAGTTGCTGGCTGAGCTCGATCGCCACTGCGTGCCCGACGTCGCCACGCTGGAGCGCACGCCCCACGCCATGACGATCGAGGGGCTGATGTCCGGCAAATCCGGCCACTTTGACAAGCAGGACCACAAGCGCCTGGAGCAGGACTGGATGACCGGTTTTGACAACCGCGACCGGCTGGCGTACCTGATGCAACAAAAAGAGCAGGCAGCTACGGATTGGAAAAGGCTGGAGGCCCAAAAAACCCAAATCCTGCACGCCCAGCGCAGCGCGCAGGAGCAGCGCCGGCTGTGGGCCGCGCTGCAAACGCTGCAGCTGCAAGACCTGGACGCGGCCGCTGCCGACGCGCAGTTGCAGCACAAAGAACAGCAACTGCAGGCGCTGCTGCACCCGCAATCCGACACGGCACAGGCCCAGCAGCGCTGGGACGCCGCGCAGGCCCACACCCGCGCAGCCGACGACCAGCTGCGCCAACTGCAAACCGCGCAGACGCAAGACGCCACCTTGCTGGATACCGCGCGCCAACGCCTGGGCGCCTTCGAGGCGCGCAGCGTCGGCGCACCGGCGTTGGATGCGGACTTTGCCGCGCAACTGGCCCGCCTGGGGCACAGGCTGAGCGCACTGGACGGCGACAACCTCGACGCGCAAGAGCGCGACGCCGCCGCGGCCCTGCACGCCAAAAGCGCAGAGGCCGGCAAAAAGCTCGGGCATCTGCACCAGGAGATCGTGCGCCAGATGGGCCGGGCCCGGGCTGAAGACCGCGGCGCTCTAGCCGAACACGCGCAGGAGGTAGATGCGCTGCCCCACTACCTGCAGCGCCTGCAGGTGCTGGAAGAAGAAGCCCTGCCGGCCAAGCGCCAGCGCTTTCAGCAATACCTCAACGACACCTCGCAGCAGGGCGTGGACAACCTGCTCAGCGGCATTGCCGCGCAGGTGGCAGACATCGAAGACCGCATCGCCCGGCTCAATGAAACGCTGCAACGCGTGGACTTTCAGCCCGGCCGCTACCTGCAGCTGGACCCGCGCTCGGTCGTGCACCAAAGCCTGCAGGACCTGAGCCAGGCGCAAAACCAGCTGCGCACCGAGCGCCTGCGCGATGACGGCGGCCACAGCCACTACCGGGCGCTACGCGCCATCGTGCAGATGCTGCAGACCCACGCTGGCAACCGCCGCAGCAAGGCCGCGCAGGCGCTGCTGGATGCGCGTTACCGGCTGCAGTTTGCGGTGCTGGTGATGGACCGCGCCAGCGGCCAGATGCTGGAGCGGCGCACCGGCTCGCAAGGCGGCAGCGGCGGCGAGAAGGAAATCATCGCCAGCTACGTGCTCACCGCATCGCTCAGCTACGCGCTGTGCCCCGACGGCGCCAGCCGCCCGGTGTTTGGCACCATCGTGCTGGACGAGGCTTTTTCCAAGAGCTCGCAGGCCGTGGCCGCGCGCATCATCCAGGCGCTGCGCGAGTTTGGCCTGCACGCATTGTTCGTCACGCCCAACAAGGAAGTGCGCCTGCTGCGCAACCACACGCGCAGCGCCGTCGTGGTGCACCGGCGCGGCGCGCAGGCCACGCTGGCATCGCTGCGCTGGGAAGAGATCGACGCCTTCCGCCAGAACGTGCAGAACGCGCACCGCACGCAGCCAGCGCCAAACCCGGCGCAAATATGAAGTCGCCCCAGGCATTGGCGGCCCGGCTGGCCCAGCAATGGCACAGCGCCGACTGGCGCGAGCGCCAGCTGCTGTGCGGCGCGGCGGCCTGGCCGCTGGTGCTGCCCATCGGCGCGCCCGGCGCGGCGGACTTTCTGGGCGATGCCAGCGTGCTGCGCGGCCATCTGCAGCATTGGCGCGACGTGCAGCAGCAGGGCCTGGGCAGCGTGCAGTGGCAAGAGCGGCGCTACCGCGGCGCCAGCGCCGCCATCGCCGTGCCCACGCACTGGCGGCTGGCCAGGCCGTCCGAATGCATTGCGGCCATCAGCCACTTCAAGGCGCCGGGCCATGCGCAGATCGCGGCCGACTACGCGCGGCTCAGCGCCATCGTCGCGGCAGTGCAGCGCAGCGGCTTTCAGCGCCTGCTGGTGCGCCGCCTGGTGCAGTGGCGCGACACGCCTGCCGAAGCCGTCATCGCCGCCGCCCGCATCGCCCTGCAACTGGAGCCCGGCTGCGCCAACGGCCGGCCGCTGCGCGCACTGGCCGTGCAAGGCAACGACAGCAAATTCTTCGAGCGTCACGCCAGCCTGCTGACGGCGCTGCTGGACGAGCGCTTTGACGGCGAAGCCAGCCGCCAGGGGCTGGCGGGCTTTTTGGACGCGCTGCCCGAGGGTGACCACTGGCTGCTGCTCGCCCCGCTGGCCCCCGGCCTGCTGCCCTTCGCGCGCCAGCGCGTGCCCGCTGCTGAGCTGCTGGCCACGCCCCTGCCGGCCAGCCACATCCTGCTGGTGGAAAACGAACGCAGCCTGCACCAGCTGCCCCAGCCGCTGGCAGGCACCATCGCCGTGCTGGGCGCCGGGCTCAACCTGGGCTGGCTGGCCGCGCCTTGGCTGCAGCAGCGGCGCGTGGCCTACTGGGGCGACATCGACACCTGGGGCCTGCACATGCTGGCCACGGCACGCGCGCATCTGCCGCATCTGCAGGCACTGCTGATGGACCGCGCCACCTTCGATGCCCACGCCGCCCAGGCCGTGGCCGAGCCGATGCACGCGCCTGCTTCGGAGGGCAGCGCGCTGCGCGCCGACGAGGCCGCGCTGGATGCGCACCTGCGCCGCCTGGACCAGGGCCGGCTGGAGCAGGAGTTCATCGCCCCCGCGGCCGTGGCCCACGCGGTGCGCGGCTGGCGCGGCTGAACCCAATTTGAATTGGGAGCACAATGCGCGCCCCATGAAGCCTGCCATCACCATCGTTGACGTGGACCGCCCCGACACCTGGACCCGCTACCGCGCGGGCCTGTGCGACAGCTGCGCGGCCCACTGCTGCACCATGCCGCTGGAGGTGCAGCTGCCCGACCTGGTGCGGCTGGGGCTGGTGGACGCCTTCGAGGCCGAGCACGAAGAGCCCCGGCACATCGCCCGCCGGCTGCAAAAGGCGCGGCTGATCGACCACTTCAACCACAAGAACACCCTGTTCACCCTGGCGCGGCGCGCCAGCGGCGACTGCCAGTTTCTGGACGCCGCCACGCGCCGGTGCACGGTGTACGAGCAGCGGCCCGAAACCTGCCGTCTGCACCCGCAAAAGAAAAGCCCCCGCCCTGGCTGGTGTGCTTACGGGGCCAGGGTGCTGCAGCGCAAATAGCTACTCATTTAATAGCTGATAGCGCTTGATCAGCAAGGGCTGCAGGCCATTTTGGCTTGATGGGTTAATCCTCAAACCCGCCCAAAGGCATAGCCCAGGGCGGCCTGCGTGCCCTCCAGCTCATCGACCAGTCGCAGCAGCGGCGCCAGCTCGCGGTAGCGGCCGGCCGTCTGGCGGATGTAGGCGATGAAGCGCGGTGCATCCTGCAGGTATTTGGGCTTGCCGTCGCGCAGCGTGATGCGCGCGAAGATGCCGGCCACCTTCAGGTGGCGCTGCAGCGCCATCCAGTCCACGGCGCGGTAAAACTCGCCAAAGTCGGCGCCCCAGCCGCTGCTGCTGTGGGCGCCCACGATGCCCGCGCGCCGGGCCTTGTCCCAGTAGCGCACGGTGATGTCGATGACGAAGTCTTCTTCCCAGCTGATGAAGGCGTCGCGCATCAGGCTGGCGATGTCGTAGGTCACGGGGCCATAGACCGCGTCCTGGAAGTCGAGCACGCCCAGGCGCCCGTCCGCGCCCGCCATCAGGTTGCGCATCATGAAGTCGCGGTGCACATACACGCTGGGCGCGGCCAGATTGTGCGCCACGATGGTGTCGAAGGTCTTGGCAAGCGTGGCTTGCTGCGCGTCGGTCAGCGTGGCCTGGCGGTGGCGGGCGATGTACCAGTCGGGAAACAGCTGCAGCTCGCGGCGCAGCAGCGGCTCGTCGTAGGCGGGCAGCACGCCGGGGCGGCTGGCGCGCTGCCAGTCGATGAGCAGATCCACGGCCTGCAGGTACCAGGCGTGGGCGGCCTGGGGGTTGGCCGGGTCCAGGCGTTCGATGGCCGTCTGCGCGCCCAGGTCGGACAGCAGCATGAAGCCGTGGGCTTCGTCCCAGGCCAGGATCTGCGGCACGCGCAGGCCGGCGGCCTGCATCAGCGCCTGCACCTGCACGAAGGGGCGGCAGTCTTCCTTGTCGGGCGGCGCGTCCATCACGATGTGGCTGGCGCCGCCCTGCGTGTCCAGGCGCAGGTAGCGCCTGAAGCTGGCGTCGGCCGAGGCGGGCCGCAAGGTGTCGGAGCGCAGGCCGTGCGTGTCTGCCAGCGGGGCCAGCCAGGCTTCAAAGGCGGCCCGGCGCGCCGGGTCGCTCCAGTGCACGGCGTTGTCGGGGGTGTTGCAGGATGTGGCGGCGGGGGCTGTCCCGGCAGGGCTGGCGGGAGGTGGGGGGCAGGGGTGGCTCATGGATAATCCCATTCTACAAACCCGGCCCTGCCCGGCCAGGTGGCCCGCGGCGCATCCCAGATGGGTGCCGTGCACCGTCCGACCCGCGCATTCCATGGATCGCTTTTACTTGTCCCACGCCCTGCCCGCCCGCCCATCCGCCCCACCCGTACCCGGTGCCGCGCCGCTGCCAGCGCGCAGCGTGCTGGCGCGGCTGGCGGCCCTGATGCTGTGCGGCGTGCCGCTGGCGGTGCTGGCCCAGGCAGACCCGGCAGACCCCGCCGCCGAAACCCCGCCCGTGCTGCGCCCCACGGGCCGCCTGCACGATGCGCTGCCCGGCAGCGTGCGCGCGCAGCTGCCGGTGTTTGTGCGCGGCGACCGGGTGACGGGCCAGCCCGACATCCGCGCCGTCATCGAGGGCGATGCCGAACTGCGCCGCGGCGACACGGTGATCCGCGCCGACCGCATGGAGTACGACGTGGCCACCGACCGCGCCAAGGCCAGCGGCAATGTGCACATCAACCGCGCGGGCAACGTGTATGACGGCAGCCTGCTGGACATGCAGGTGGAGGCCTTCAGCGGTTTTTTCAGCGACACGCGCTACCGTTTTCTTGAGACCTCGGCCCACGGCGAGGCCTCGCGCGTGGACTTCATCGACCGCGAGCGCTCGGTGGTGCACGACGCCACCTACACCACCTGCCAGCGCACCGACGAGGCCAGCTGGCAGCCCGACTGGATCATCCGCGCCAAAAAGATCCATCTGGACCGGGTGGAAGACGTGGGCAGGGCCGAGGACGGCGTGCTCGAATTCAAGGGCGTGCCGGTGCTGCCCGTGCCCTACCTCACCTTTCCGCTGTCGGACCGGCGCAAGTCGGGGTTTTTGCCGCCCACCATCGGCCTGGACAGCCTGAGCGGCCTGGAATACGCCCAGCCCTACTACTGGAACATCGCGCCCAACCGCGACGCGACCATCACCCCCGTGCTGCTGAGTCGGCGCGGCGTGATGCTGAGCGGTGAGTTCCGCTACCTGGAGCCGCGCTACAGCGGCGAGATCACCGGCGAGTTCATGCCCGGCGACCGCCTGCGCGACCGCGACCGCTGGTCCTACGGCATCCAGCACCGCGGCGCGCTGGGCACGCCGCTGGGCGATGCGTCCCTGGGCATCAACGTGCGGCGCGTGAGCGACGACGACTACTGGCGCGACTTTTCCCAGCGCCTGCTGGGCCGCGGCAGCCTGCCCGACACCGTCAACAACCAGCTGGCGCAGCGCCTGCTGCCCGGCGAGGTCTCACTCAACTGGGGGCGCAACGACCACACGCTGAGCCTGCGCACCGTCAAGTGGCAGACGCTGCAGGATGTCAACTCGCCCATCGTGCCGCCCTACGATCGCCAGCCGCAGCTGCGCTGGCAGTACCAGCCCGCGCAACTGGCTGGCGGCTTCGATGCCAGTATCGAGGCGGACTACACCAGCTTTCATGCCGACCGCGCCTACACCGGCCAGCCCAACGCCAAGCGCAGCTACGCCCTGGCGCAGGTCAGCCGGCCCTTTCTGGCGCCGGCGGGTTTCATCACGCCGCGCGTGCAGCTGCACACCACCCACTATGAATTTGACGCGCCGCTGGTGGGCGGCCAGCGCACGGCCAGCCGCACACTGCCCACCTTCAGCCTGGACAGCGGCCTGGTGTTCGAGCGCGACGCTGCCTACTTTGGCCGCGGCTTTGTGCAGACGCTGGAGCCGCGCGCCTTCTACACCTACACGCCGTATCGCAACCAGAGCATGCTGCCGGTGTACGACACGGCGGCCAACGACTTCAACTTTGCCTCCATCTACTCTGAAAACGCCTTTGGCGGCAATGACCGCGTGGCCGACAACAACCTGCTCACCCTGGGCGTGACCACGCGATTGCTGGACCCCGAAACGGGCGCCGAAGCCGCGCGCTTTGGCGTGGCGCAGCGCCTGCGCTTTGCCGACCAGCAGGTCACCATGCCCGGCGCCGCGCCGGTCAGCGAGCGCCTGTCGGACGTGCTGCTGGGCGCGGGCATCAACTGGACGCCGCAGTGGGGCTTTGACTCCACCGTGCAGTACAACCCCAAGAGTGGCCGCTCGCTGCGCACCACGGTGGGCGCGCGCTACTCGCCGGGCGACTACCGCACGGTGAGTGCGGCCTATCGCATGCAGAAAGTCACCGGCCTGATCTCCGAGCCCAGCGAGCAGATCGACGTGGGCTGGCAATGGCCGCTCAATGACGTGCTGGGCTCCGGCAAGCCCGGCGCGGGCGGGCGCTGGTACAGCGTGGGCCGGCTGAACTACAGCCTGGAAGATCGCAAGCTGGTGGACACCGTGGTCGGCTTCGAGTACGAAAGCTGCTGCTGGATTGGCCGCGTGGTGCTGGAGCGGCTGCAGCGCAGCGTCAACGCGTCCAACACCCGGCTCATGTTCCAGATCGAATTCGTCGGGTTCTCGCGCCTGTCGCTGGGGGCCAATCCGCTGTCCAGCCTCAAGCAGAATGTGCCGCGCTACCAGTTCCTGCGCGAAAACCAGACTCCGCCCAGCCGCTTCTCCAACTACGATTGACCGCACGGCCGCCGCCCCGCCGCGGCCATGCGCCCGCCTTGAGCACCATGAATGTCCACCACGCCATGAAACACCGCGCTTTGACCCTGGGCCTGGCCGGCCTGACCGCACTTGCACCGCTGGTGCCCGCGTCCGTGCAGGCGCAGGGGCTGCGGCCGTCGGCTGCACCCGGTCTGCAGCGCCCGCCCTCCGCCGCCAGCGCGCCGGCCCCCGCGGCAGCGGCTGCAATGCCGGCCGACTACATCGTCGCCGTGGTCAATTCCGAGCCCATCACCAATAACGAAGTGCGCCAGCGCGCCGCGCGCGTCGCGCAGCAGATCGCCGCCCAGGGCGGCACCCGGCCGCCGCAGGAGCGGCTGATCAAGGACGTGCTGGAGCGCCTGATCCTCGAAAAAATCCAGGTGCAGCTGGCCAAGGACAGCGGCATCAAGGTCGATGACTACGCCGTTGAGCAGGCCGAACAATCCGTGGCGCGGCAAAACGACGTGAGCGTGCCAGAGATGCACCGGCGCCTGGCACTGGACGGCATCAGCAAGGAGCGCTTTCGCGAAGAGCTGCGCAACCAGCTGCTGACCCTGCGCCTGCGCGAGCGCGATGTGGAGTCGCGCGTGCGCGTGAGCGACCTGGAGGTGGATCAGTACCTGCGCGACCAGCAGGCGGGCGCGGACGCCGGCAAGCTGGAGCTGAACCTGGGCCACATCCTGGTGACCGTGCCCGAAAACGCCAGCCCACAGGCGGCCGCGCAGCGCAGCGCCCGCGCCCAGGAGGTCTTGGCCAAGCTGCAGGCCGGCGGCGATTTTGCCGCGCTGGCGCGCGAATACTCCGACGCCCCCACGGCCAGCAGCGGCGGCCTGATGGGCCTGCGCCCGGCGGATCGCTACCCCGAGCTGTTTGTCCAGGCCACCCAGCAGGCCGCCGTGGGCAGCGTGGTCGGGCCGGTGCGTTCGCCAGCCGGCTACCACATCCTGAAGGTGGTGGACAAAACCTACGGCAATGTGCCCACCATGGCCGTGCAAAGCCGCGCGCGCCACATCCTGCTGCGCACCAACGCGGGCTTGTCCGAGCGCCAGGCCGCCGAACGGTTGCAAGACCTGCGCGATCGCATCACGCGCAACCAGGCCGACTTTGCCGAACTGGCGCGCCAGCACTCGCAGGACGCCAGTGCCAGCGAAGGCGGCGACCTGGGCTGGGCATCGTCCGGGCGCTACGTGCCTGAATTTGAAGAAGTGCTCAATGCCCTGCAGCCCGGCGAGATCAGCCGCCCCGTGGTGTCGCGCTTTGGCGTGCACCTGATCCAGTTGGTGGAGCGGCGCGAACAGCGCCTGACCCAGCGCGAGCAGCGCGACATGGTGCGCGACCAGGTGCGCGAGAAAAAACTCGATGAGGCCTTCGCGACCTGGATTCAGGAGGCGCGAGCGCGCGCCTACGTCGAATACCGCGAGCCGCCCCAGTGAGGGCCCTGCCGCGATGAAGCACATCCCCCGCAAACGCTTCGGCCAGCACTTCCTGAGCGACCCCGGCATCATCGACGCCATCGTGCGCGCCATCGCCCCGCGGGCGGGCCAGCCCATGGTGGAGATCGGCCCCGGCCTGGCCGCGCTGACCCAGCCGCTGGTCGAGCGCCTGGGGCGTCTCACCGTCATCGAGCTGGACCGCGACCTGGCTGCCCGGCTGCGTGCGCACGGGCAGCTGGATGTGGTCGAGTCTGATGTATTAAAAGTGGACTTTGCCCAAGTGGCAAAAGCGCTGGCAGCTACAAAAATAAGAGTGGTGGGCAACCTGCCCTACAACATCTCCACGCCCATCCTGTTCCACCTGCTGGAGTATGTGCAGGTCATTGAAGACCAGCACTTCATGCTGCAAAAAGAGGTCATCGACCGCATGGTGGCCGCGCCCGCCACCGGCGCCTATGGGCGTCTGTCTGTCATGCTGCAGTGGCGCTATGCCATGGAAGACGTGCTGTTCGTGCCGCCGGGCAGCTTCGACCCGCCCCCGAAGGTGGACAGCGCCGTGGTGCGCATGGTGCCCTACGCCACGCCCGCCGAGGTGGACGCGGCGCTGCTGTCCGAACTGGTGCAGGTGGCCTTCAGCCAGCGCCGCAAGCTGCTGCGCCACACCCTGGGCCGCTGGCTGGATGAGCGCGGCTACGCCGGCAGCTTTGACACCCAGCGGCGCGCAGAAGAGGTGCCTGTCGATGAATACGTGGCCCTCGCGAAATCGGCGTGCTATTAAAAAAATAGCTACTAGCGCTTGCTTTACAAGGGTTGGGGCTTGAAACGTCCTTGTGTGCCTTTATGCCACGCTGAGCCAGTAGCCCGCGTTGAACGGGCTGCTCATGCGCAGGGCCTGGGGCGAGACGTCCACCAGTTTGTCGGTGGGCATTTTTTCGCCGCAGCTGTCGCTGTTGCTGTCTATCGTGATGGCCTGTGCAGCGGCGCCGTGCAGCGCCTCATCAGCCCGCTCCGCCTGGCCGGCGGTTGCAGAACGGGCTACAGAAAAGAATAGAAGCAGCGAAACGCAATCTTGCGGTCGCTCCAGTACTCGGCGGCGTCACGGAAGATGTCCAGCAATTGCTCGCGTGCTTCCTTGTCGAACTTGGCGGTGGTGGGGATCTGCTCCAGCACCACGATAAAGCCCGGCTGCGGCCCCGACTTGTGCAGCGGGTCGGTCATGCAGTCGTACAGCGCATCGAAGTTCTTGCCGAAATGTGCCGGAAACGTGAACTGCGAAGCGATCAGTTCCAGCACGTCTTGCTTGGTTTGCGCATGTGCAAGGTTGGCGTAAAGAAAATGGTGGCCCATCGCCTGTGCTGCCCCTTGCAGATCGTGCACGCGGAAGGCGCGGATCGACTGCACGATATTGGGGCGCACACCGCGCAAAAGCGTTTCCTGATCTTTACGAAGTGGTGTTTCCATCTCCGTTGCTCTTTCTTTTAGAGGTCCACTGATTGAAAAATCCGGCAACCCGGGCGTGCGGCTGGCGGATGAAAAACCGATGGCGTGCCCCGCGCACGCCCATCAAAACATAGACAGCCCGGGGCTGCGGCAGTCATTGCATGATTTGTCGAAAGCTCGAGTAATGGTCGCTGGTGTAGTAGCAGGCATCCGGCGTGCGGGGAGCACCGCCGCAAACGATGCGCCGCGCACCCCGATGCCGCACTCCCGGCGTCCGAACGGTGTATTCGCGGTAGTAGCCGCGCTTTTTCTGCGGCAGCAAGCGCTCGCGATTGCCAAATACCGAGCCATCCTTGTCATACGGAAAAGGCCCCCCTTCGTGGATCAGCGCATAGGTGGCCCGCCCCTGGGCGGGCAGCTCGGAGAGCGCGATGGTGGGGAGGGACGTGGTGTCTGGCGTCTGCCGCGCGAACACCAGGGCCGGCGACAGCCCGATCACAGCACCCAATGCGCACGCCACTACTGCTTTGTACGCCCGGATGGCGACAGCCTTCAACATTCACAACACCTTTCGGAAACTGCGGGTTAACCCCGAAATTTCGAGCCGGTAGTGTGACAAAAAGGCAATCAAAAGGCAAGCCATTGCCCAAATTTTGGGCAATGGCACAGGGTTATCGCCTTGGCAGACAGGTATCTGCCAGGATCGGTCACATCGTCTCAGCGCACCGCATTGGCGTCGGCCACGGTCAGCGCGGTCATGTTGACGATGCGGCGCACCGTGGCGCTGGGGGTCAGGATGTGCACCGGCTTGGCCGCGCCCAGCAGCACCGGCCCGATGGCGATGTTGCCGCCAGCCGCCGTCTTGAGCAGGTTGTACGAGATGTTGGCGGCGTCGATGTTGGGCATGATCAGCAAGTTGGCGTCGCCGGTCAGGGTGCCGTGGGGCATGAGCGCGTTGCGCGCCTTGCCGTCCAGCGCAACGTCGCCATGCATTTCGCCGTCCACCTCCAGCCAGGGTGCCTGTGCCTGCAGCAGCGCCAGCGTTTCGCGCATCTTGATGGCGCTGGGCTGGTTGCTGGAGCCGAAGTTGGAGTGGCTGAGCAAGGCGGCCTTGGGCTTGATGCCAAAGCGCACCATCTCTTGTGCCGCCATGACGGCGATCTCGGCCAGTTGCGCGGCCGAGGGGTCGTAGTTGATGTGCGTGTCCACCACAAACACCTGGCGGCCCGGCAGCAGCAGGCCATTCATGCAGGCATAGGTGGCCACGCCCGCGCGCTTGCCAATCACCTGGTCGATGTAGTTCAGATGCATGGGATTGGTGCCCCAGGTGCCGCAGATCAGGCCGTCCACCTCGCCCTTGTGCAGCAGCATGGCGCCGATCAGCGACAGGCGCCGGCGCAGCTCGATCTTGGCGATGGGCACCGTCACGCCCTTGCGCTCGGTCAGGCGGTGGTAGGTCTGCCAGAAGTCGCGGTAGCGCGGATCCTGCTCCACGTTGACGATGTCGTAGTCCTGCCCCTCCTTCAGGCGCAGACCGAACTTCTCGATGCGCTGGGCAATGATGTTCGGGCGGCCGATCAGCGTGGGGCGGGCAATGTTTTCATCCACCACGATCTGCGCGGCGCGCAGCACGCGCTCTTCCTCGCCCTCGGCATAGGCCACGCGCTTTTTGGTGGCAGCCTTGGCTGCGGTGAAGATGGGCTTCATGGTGGTGCCCGACGCATACACAAAGGTCTGCAGATGGTCGCGGTAGGCGTCCATGTCGGCCACCGGGCGCTGGGCCACGCCCGAGTCAAACGCAGCCTGCGCCACGGCTGGCGCGATCTTCATCATCAGGCGCGGGTCGAACGGCTTGGGGATCAGGTAATCCGGGCCAAAAGCCAGCGGCTCGCCCACATAGGCGGCGGCCACCACTTCGCTTTGCTCGGCCTGGGCCAGCTCGGCAATGGCGTGGACGGCGGCGATCTCCATCTCGGTCGTGATGGTGGTCGCGCCGCAGTCCAGCGCGCCGCGGAAGATGTACGGAAAGCACAGGACGTTGTTGACCTGGTTGGGGTAGTCGGTGCGGCCGGTGGCGATGATGGCGTCATCGCGCACGGCTTTCACGTCCTCGGGCGAAATCTCGGGGTTGGGGTTGGCCAGCGCAAAGATCAGCGGGCGCGCGTTCATTTTTGCGACCATGTCCTGCTTGAGCACGCCGCCCGCCGACAGGCCCAGGAACACGTCGGCGCCCTCGATCACCTCGCCCAGCGTGCGGGCAGCGGTGGGTTGGGCGTAGAGCACCTTGTCTTCGTCCATCAGCTCGGTACGGCCTTCATAGACCACGCCGGCGATGTCGGTCACCCAGATGTTCTCGCGCGGAATGCCCAGCTTGACCAGCAGTCCCAGGCAGGCCAGCGCCGCGGCGCCTGCGCCGGATGTGACCAGCTTGACCTTCTTAGGGTCCTTGCCGGCCACCTTCAGGCCGTTGAGGATGGCCGCGCCCACCACGATGGCCGTGCCGTGCTGGTCGTCGTGAAAGACCGGGATCTTCATGCGCTCGCGCAGTTTGCGCTCCACATAAAAGCAGTCGGGCGCCTTGATGTCTTCGAGGTTGATGCCGCCGAAGGTGGGCTCCAGCGCGGCAATGATCTCGACCAGCTTTTCCGGGTCTTTCTCGTTGATCTCGATGTCGAACACGTCGATGCCCGAGAACTTCTTGAACAGCACCGCCTTGCCTTCCATCACCGGCTTGCCGGCCAGCGGGCCGATGTCACCCAGGCCCAGCACGGCGGTGCCGTTGGTCACCACGCCCACCAGGTTGCCGCGGCTGGTGTACTTGAAGGCGGCAGCCGGATCCTTGACGATTTCCTCGCAGGGCGAGGCCACGCCGGGCGAATAGGCCAGGGCCAGATCGTGCTGATTGACCATCTGCTTGGTGGCGGCGATCGCAATCTTGCCGGGCTGGGGAAACTCGTGGTATTGCAGCGCTTCGCGGCGCAGCAGCGCACGTTTGTCGGACGGGGTTTGGGCCGCGGGGGTGTCGGGCATCAGGGCGTCTCCAGCTCAATGAAGGTGGGGCCGACGCCCTGACCGGATCGCCGGGCGGGGAGTCGGCTGTATGCGAGCCTGCCGGCGCCCTGGGCCGGCCTTGCATGCCATGCTGCACAAGGGGCGCAAACAGGCTCTGGGGGGGTGGCAATTGTAGGTGAGCACTGCGCGCAAGCCCGGGTGGGCGGACATGCGCAAGGGGCATCACCCGCGTGACATGAAGGGCGGTCAGGGCGTGCCGCCACGGCGCGTTGCTTCAGCGCGGCGGCTGCAGCACGCTGGCGTCGGTATGGATCAGCTCCAGCGGGGCGCGCCGCCCGGCAAGATAGTCCTCGATGGACTGCAGCACCAGCGGGCTGCGGTGCTGCGTGGTGCAACTGCGCAGCTCATCGGGCGTGAGCCACACGGCGCGCACGATGCCCTCGTCCAGCCTGCGCCCCGGGTGGTGCGCGCCCACGGTGCCGGCAAAGGCAAAGCGCAGGTAGGTGATGTCGTGGCCCGTTCGCGTGCGCGTGAAGCGGTTCAGGTACACGCCCACCAGGGCCGTGGGCTGAAAGTCATAGGCCGTCTCCTCCAGCACCTCGCGCACGCAGGCCTGTATGGGCGACTCGCCCGGGTCCAGGTGGCCTGCCGGGTTGTTCAGCCGCAGGCCGTCGGCCGTGTCTTCCTCGATGAACAGAAATCGGCCTTCGTGCTCGACGATGGCGGCCACGGTGACGTTGGGTTTCCAGCGGTTTGGCATGGCGGCGATTATCGCCAGCGCACATGCCAGCATTCTGACTTGCGCCAGGTCAAGCCCTGGCACGCAGCCAAGGTCTTGGCTGCGCCGTGCGCTCGGCATAATGCCCAACCCATGCTGCAACGCATTCGTCACCATCGACAGCTGGGCTCCGTGGTCTTCACGGTGTTCGTGTTCGCGTGGGTGGTGGCGCTGTGGGCCAACGTGCAGGTGCGCCAGGCCTTGCCCGGTACAGACCTGGCATACCTGGACATCTGTTTCTCCGGCCCCGGGGGCGCGCCAACGCCGGATGCCGCCCCCGCAGCGCACGACAGCCACCATGCCGACCCCGGCTGCCTGCTGTGCATTGCTCTGGCCACGCCGCCTGCGCTGACGCTGGCTGCCCTGCGCCCACCCGCCCCGCGCGTACACCCGACCTCCCTCAGCCGCGCACCGGCGGTGGCGGCCTGGCGGGCGCAGGCGCCGCTGCCCGCGCGCGGCCCCCCGCCCTTGCCCGCCTGACTGCAACCACCCGCTGGCCCGCACGCGCGGCCCGGCGCCCCTTGTTGTTGGCCTGCGTGCGGCCCGCCCCATGCGGCCGGGCCGCCGCGGGCATGGATTTTTCATGACTGCACTTTCTCTTCCCGCGCGCGCCTTGGGTTGCGCGCCCCTGTCCTCGCACCTCACCCCCGGCGCGCTGGCCTGCGCCTTGCTGCTGACCGGCCCGGCGCTGGCCGCGGGCGATGCACCCACCGCCCCCACCGCCCCAGTGCCCACGCTGCGCGACGTGGTCGTCACCGCCGTGCACGACCACTCGCCCGTGCAGGTGGTGGCCAACCCCAAGCAGCCGCGCCAGCCCGTGCCTGCCAGCGACGCGGCCGACTACCTCAAGACCATTCCTGGCTTCTCGGCCATCCGCAGCGGCGGCTCCAACAGCGACCCGGTGTTTCGCGGCCAGTTCGGCTCGCGCCTGCCGCTGCTGACCAACGGCACGCAGCTGCTGGGCGCCTGCCCGGGGCGCATGGATGCGCCCAGCTCTTACATATCGCCAGAAACCTTTGACGCGCTCACCGTGGTCAAGGGGCCGCAGACCGTCATCTGGGGCCCGGGCGCGTCGGCGGGCGTGGTGCGCTTTGACCGCGAGCGCCCCGACTTCACCGAACCCGGCGTGCGCTTCAGCGCCAGCCTGCAGGGTGGCAGCGCCGACCGCAACGACCAGAACGTGGACTTGCAGGCCGGCAACGCGCAGATGTACGTGCGCGTCACCGCCAACCAGTCCCACGGCCAGGACTACCAGGACGGCAACGGCCGGCGCGTGCCATCGGCCTGGGACAAATGGAACGCCGACGTGGCGTTGGGCTTCACGCCCGATGCCGACACGCTGCTGGAGCTGAGCGCTGGCGCGGGCGACGGCGAGGCCCGCTATGGCGGCCGCGGCATGGACGGCACGCAGTTCCAGCGCGACAGCTGGGGCCTGCGCTTTGAGAAAACCCACCTCACCCCCTGGCTGACCAAGCTGGAGGCGCAGCTGTACCGCAACCGCGCCGACCATGTCATGGACAACTTCTCGCTGCGCACCTTTGCGCCCGGCGGCAGCATGGCCAGCAACGTGCGCCGCGACACCAGCGGCGCCCGCCTGGCTGCCACGCTGCAGTGGCAGCCCGACTGGCAACTGGTGACGGGGCTGGATGCCATGCACAGCCCCCACGAAAAACGCGCAGGCTCGCCTAGCCAGCACTACAGCGCCAAGCCCTGGCAGCGCGATGCCAAGTTTGAAGGCCTGGGCGCCTTCGCCGAGCTGAGCTGGCAAGCCCAGGCCGACACGCGCTGGGTGGGCGGCCTGCGCCTGGACCGTGCCAAGGCCTGGCGCTACACCACCGCCAGCACCACGACGGGCATGGGCGCCATGCCTGCCATGCCTACCATGCCTACCATGCCTACCACGACGGGCACCGACCAACGCTCACGCACGGCCCTGCCCAGCGGCTTTGTGCGCTGGGAGCACACGCTGGCGCCCCAGAGCGCGCTGGTCTATGTGGGGCTGGGTCATGTGCAGCGCTTTCCTGATTACTGGGAGCTGATCTCCCCCGGCAACAGCGCCGCCAATGCCGGCAACGCCTTTGCCACGCTGCGCCCCGAAAAGACCACCCAGCTGGACCTGGGCGCGCAGTGGAAGGGCGCCGACTGGCAGCTGTGGACATCGGCCTATGTGGGCGTGGTGCGCGACTACATCCTGTTCGACTACGCTGCCATGAAGTCGGCCGTGCGCAATGTGGATGCGCGCACCGCCGGCTTTGAGCTGGGCGCCAGCCAGCGCCTGAGCACCGCCTGGACGGCACAGGGCACGCTGGCCTACAGCTGGGGCCGCAACAGCAGCGACGACCGCCCGCTGCCGCAAATGCCGCCGCTGGAGGCGCGCCTGGGCCTGGACTACGCCCAGGGCCCCTGGAGCGCCGGCGGCCTGTGGCGCCTGGTGGCCGCGCAGCACCGCCATGCCAACGGCCAGGGCAACGTGGTGGGCCGCGACCTGGGCGCCAGCGCCGGCTTTGGCGTGCTGTCGCTGCACGCGGGCTACCGCATCAACAACCACCTGAAGCTCGCCGCCGGCGTGGACAACCTGCTGGATAAAAACTACGCCGAGCACCTGAACCTGGCGGGCAATGCAGGCTTCGGCTACCCCGGTGGTGTGCGCATCAACGAGCCCGGCCGCACGCTGTGGCTGCGCGCGGACATGCAGTTCTGATGACTTCAAAAAAGAGAGCTATCCGCGCTTGATTAGAAAGGGCTAGAGGCATAAAACACCTGATAAAAGCCGCTCTGGGGCCCGGTACAGAAGGCTGCAACGCCCGTATCGGGCGCATCACAGCCCAGGGTAGGTCAAAATCAGGGTCAAAATGCCGTTAAACCCTTATGCAGCAAGCGCTGTCAGCTATCATTTTGAAACGGGTTGCGGCAGGTAGTCGTCCAGCGACAACCCCTTTTCTTTCAGCAGCGCTTCCAGCACCGGCGCCAGGCGGCCCAGGCTTTCCTGCACGGCCTCGCGCACGGTGTCCACCATCACCTGGGTGCTGCGCTCGATCTCGATGTTCAGGCGGTCGCCCACCTGCACGTCTTCAAACACCGTGGCGCGGCGCGTCTCGGGAATCAGCCAGACCTCGAACCAGCCCTCGGCGCGGTTCACCTCGGCCACCGTCAGGCTGGCGCCGTGGATGGCGATGTAGCCCTTGGCAAAGACATAGCGGCGAAAAGCCTCGGGCACGGCCACGCGCCACACCAGGTTGTTGTCCAGCACGCGGCGCTGCACCAGTTGCCCGGTGAAGTCGATATGCCCCGAAAGGGGGTGGCCGCCGATTTCGGCGCCATCCTTGGCGGCGCGCTCCACATTCACGCGGTCGCCCACGCCGTAGCCGCCCAGCGTGGTGATGTTCAGGCTTTGCAGCATCACGTCGAACGTGGCGCGCGTGGGCGAGAGGATCTCGGTCACCGTCAGGCACACACCATCCGTCGCCACGCTGGCGCCAATGGCGAGGTCCTGGCAAAAGCCGGTGGGAAATTCGAGGGTGAAGGTGCGCAGGCCTGCGCGGTCTTCAATGGCGGCGATGCGGGCGGTGGCCTGGACGATGCCTGTGAACATGGTGGGGAGGGTTTCCGGGTGCGTTGGCGGTATGCAAGAGAATTTTGCCACCTGCAATGTTTCATGGGCAGCGGGGCCGGGGCTTTTGCCTTCGCCCGCCATTTCTGGCGGGCGAATTGGTTCTTGCCGTCGTTGTCGCCGT
>NZ_JBFWLZ010000049.1:0-20293 GCF_050251835.1 Diaphorobacter sp.
GAACCACTGAGGCCACACCATGGACCGCATCATCTACACCTCCATGACCGGCGCCAACGCTGCCGCGAACCGGCAGGCGGTGCTGGCCAACAACCTGGCCAACGCCTCCACCACCGGCTTTCGCGCCGAGATGGCCAACTTCCGCTCGGTGCCGCTGCAGGGCAGCGGCTCGGGCACCCGCGTGTTTGCGCTGGAGGCCACCTCGGGCCATGTGGAAACGCCCGGCCCCGCGCAGACCACCGGCCGCCCGCTGGACGCGATGGCCGTGGGCAATGCCTGGTTTGCCGTGCAAGGGCTGGATGGCGTGGAGACCTACACCCGCGCAGGCTCGTTCCAGGTGACGGCCGCCGGCCAGCTGGTCACCAGCACCGGCATGGCGGTGCTGTCGGACGGCGGCGCGCCCATCGACGTGCCGCCCAATGCCGACATCACCCTGGGCGCGGACGGCACCATCACCGCCCGCCTGGCCGGTGAAGCGCCGCAGCCCGTGGCACGCCTGAAGCTGGCCACACCCGGTGCAGACAACCCGATCCAACGCGGCGACGACGGGCTGTTTCGCACCGCGGGCGGCGACCCGCTGCCTGCCGACCCCAATGCGCGCCTGCGCTCGGGCGTGCTGGAGGGCTCCAACGTGAACGCGGTGGAATGCATGGTGGGCATGATTGCCGCCGCCCGCCAGTTTGAACAACAAATACGCCTGCTGCAGACCGCCGAGAACGACGACAAAAGCGCTGGCAAGTTGCTGAGCTTGAACGGCTGATGCCGCCACCTGCATCGCCAAAAGGAGAATCGCCATGATGAATTCACTGTGGATTGCCAAGACCGGCATGACCGCCCAGCAAACCCAGCTGGACGTGATCTCGCACAACCTGGCCAACGTGTCCACCACCGGCTTCAAGCGCAACAACGCGGTGTTCGAAGACCTGATCTACCAGAACCTGCGCCAGGTCGGCAGCCAGACCACCGAAGAAAACCAGTTGCCCACCGGCCTGCACCTGGGCCTGGGCGTGAACGTGGTGGCCACCAGCCGCAACTTCACGCAGGGCAGCCTGCAGCAGTCGGGCAACAACCTGGACGTGGCGATCGACGGCAACGGCTTTTTTGAAGTGCAGCTGCCCGACGGCACCACGGGCTACACGCGCGACGGCTCGTTCAAGCTGGACTCGCAGGGGCGCGTGGTCACCTCCAGCGGCCTGCCGGTGCAGCCGGGCATCACAGTGCCAGCGGATGCCAAGAGCATCAGCATCAGCGAGCGCGGTTTGGTGTCCGTAACCACCGCGGGCAACCCCACGCCGCAGCAGCTGGGCCAGCTGACCATGTCCAGCTTCATCAACTCCGCCGGGCTGGAGCCTGCGGGCCAGAATCTGTACCGCGAGTCCGCGGCCTCCGGCGCGCCGCAGCAGGCCGAGCCCGGCACCAACGGCCTGGGCATCATCAAGCAGGGCTTTCTGGAGAACTCCAACGTCAACGTGGTGGAGGAGCTGGTCGCCATGATCCAGACCCAGCGCGCCTACGAGATGAATTCCAAGGCCATCCAGACGTCCGACCAGATGCTGGCCAAGCTGTCGCAGCTGTGAACCGCGCGACAAGGAGCACCGCCATGACCACCACCTTTTTGCGCCTGCTGTGCACCGCCACCGCCGCTGCACTGGCCGCTGGCTGCACCAGCATCAACCCGCCGCCGCCGGTGGACGTGCTGCCCACCACGCCGCCGCCCGTTGCCGCGCTGCCCCGCCCGTCCAGCCCGGCCGGCCCGGCCACGGGCAGCCTGTTTCAGGCCGCCAGCTACCGGCCCGCATTCGAAGACCAGCGCGCCCGTCTGGTGGGCGATATGGTGACCATCGAAATCCTAGAGACCATCGTCGCCAGGCAGGACACCAAATCCAACGTCAGCCGCAGCAGCGACACCAGCGGCGGCATCTCGACGCTGCCGCTGCTGGCGCCCACCACGTCCGCCAAGCTGGCCGCGCGCGCCAAGATCGGCGCCGCCACCGAAAGCACCTTTGACGGCAGCGGCAACACCACCAGCAACAACGAGTTCAGAAGCAACATCACCGCCATCGTCACCGAGGTGCTGCCCAACGGACACCTGATCGTCACCGGCGAAAAACAGGTGGGCGTGAATCGCAGCGTGGACGTGCTGCGTTTTTCGGGCACCGTTGACCCGCGCCACCTGCGCCGCGGCCAGCCGGGCTACGCGGGCAGCGTGATCGACTCGCGCTACGTGGCCAACGTGCGCGTGATCTCGCGCGGTCTGGGCGAGCAGGCCGAGGCCCAGGCCATGGGCTGGCTGGCGCGTGCGTTCAACACCATCACGCCGTTTTAAATGCCGCTGCAACGCTTGTGGGCAGGCGCCGTACGCGCGGCGGCGCTGGGGGCGGCGCTGGTGTGCGCGCCCGCCTGGTCACAAGACTTTCGCGACCCGGCGGATCAGCCCTTCACCGTGTGGCCCAACATCCCGGTGATCCGCGCGTCCGACCTGGGCGAGTACGGGCAGGACAGGCAGCTCATTGCCGACCTGCACGCCGACAAGGCCGACCCCGCCAAGGTGGCCGCCGCGCTGCAGGCCGTGGACGCGCTGCAGGGCCACCACGAACGCGCAGCGCTGGCCGAGCTGGGGCGCAGCCTGAACGTGCAGCTGATCGCCGAGCTGGACCGCCAGGCGCGGCGCATCAACACGCGCAGCCCCAAGCTGCGCTTTGACTTTGCCGACATCACACCCGAGCAACTGCAGCGCCCCAGCGCGCGCGACGACCTGGCCGGCCGCGCGGGCCGCATCACGCTGGCGGCGTACATCACCTACACGCGGCTGGACGCAGCGCTGGTGCAGGCCACGGCCACGCTGGTCAAGCTGCGCAGCGGCGCATCGCAAAGCTTCACCGCCACGGCCCCCGCGCCGCTGCTGGCCGAGGCCCTGGCACGCGAGCTGTTCGACTACTTTCACGGCACGCGCTTCAGCGCGCCGCGCAACCCGCTGGCGGGCGCCCAGTGGCTCACGGCCGCGCCGGGCCATGCCGACCGGCTGGTGTCGCGCAACACGGCGCTGCGCTACTGCCAGTCGCAAAACGCCCAGTTGCCCACAGCGCACGAACTGGAAGTGGCCGAGGCCGCAGGCTTTTACGGCGGCGGCGTGGCCCTGCGGCAAGCGGGCGTGTACCACGTACAAGCCGGTCTGTACGACACCGCTGCCCCGCTGGACGGTGCAGGCCGCACCCGCACCAACCACCTGGCAGACGTGCCCAACGCTTACTACTACTGCATCCGCTACGCGCCAGCGCCCGCTCGGCCCCCTGCGCCGCGCGCGCGGCGGTGAGGGCGGGCAATGGCGGGCAGCAGGCCGGCACAAAGCCCCGGTAAACGCCCCAAAAGCCCCCGCTTTTCCACGCTTTGCACGCAGGCCGCACTCCCACAATGGAGGGCATGAAAGCCCTGCCTCACCCCCGCATCGTCCACTGGCTCATGGCCCTGGCAACAGCCTTGGTAATGGCCCTGGGCCTGGCGTCTCCCGCGCAGGCCGTGCGCCTCAAGGAGATCGCGGCCGTGCAGGGGGTGCGCAGCAACCAGTTGTCGGGCTACGGCCTGGTGGTGGGGCTGGACGGCACGGGCGACCAGTCCACGCAAATGCCTTTCACGGCGCAGGCCATGCAGAACTATCTGCAGCAAATGGGCATCAGCCTGCCGCCGGGCACCACGGCGCCGCAGCTCAAGAACGTGGCCACGGTGGTGATCACGGCGCAGCTGCCCGCGTTTGCCCAGCCGGGGCAGATGATCGACGTGGCGGTGTCCTCCATCGGCAATGCCAAGTCGCTGCGCGGCGGCACGCTGATCGCCACGCCGCTGCGCGGTGCGGACGGCGAGATTTACGCCCTGGCGCAGGGCAACGTGGTGGTGGGCGGCGCAGGCGCGTCGGCCGGCGGCAGCAAGGTGCAGATCAACCACCTGAGCGCCGGGCGCATCCCCGACGGCGCGCAGGTGGAGCGCGCCGTGCCCACGCCGCTGCACGACAGCGACACCATCACCCTGGGCCTGAACGCCTCGGACTTTCAGGCCGCGCGCAAGGTGGCGCTGGCCATCAACGCACGCTCGGGCCCCGGCACCGCCGTGGCGCTGGACGGGCGCACCGTGCAGGTGCGCGCCCCGCAAGACCCCGGCGCCCGCGTCAATTTCATTGCCGAGCTGGAGGAGCTGCAGCTGCCCGATTCCACGCCCGCGGCCAAGGTGGTCATCAATGCGCGCACGGGCTCCATCGTGCTCAACCAGGCGGTGACGCTGGGCCCCTGCGCCATTGCGCACGGCAACCTGTCGATCACCATCAGCACCACGCCGGTCATCAGCCAGCCCAGCCCGCTGTCGCAAGGGCAGACGGTGGTGGCGCAAAAGAGCGACATCACCATCCAGCAGGCGGCAGGCAACGTCATCCAGATGCCGCCTTCGCCGCAGCTGGCCGACGTGGTGCGCGCACTCAACACGCTGGGCGCCACGCCGCAGGACCTGCTGGCCATCCTGCAGGCCATCAAGGCCGCCGGCGCGCTGAACGCGGAGCTGGAGGTGATCTGACATGGCCCTCTCACCCATTGCCGCCATCACCTCAGCGCGCCAGGCGCTGGCAGTGGATGGTCGCTCGCTCAACCACCTGAAGCTGCAGGCCACCCAGGGCGATGCACAGTCCACCAAGGACGCCACGCTGGAGGCGGCCAAGCAGCTCGAATCCCTGTTCATGCGCGAGCTGATCAAGAGCATGCGCGAGGCGACGATGAAGTCCGGCCTGCTGGACGGCGCCGAGGGCAACCTGGCCAGCGACATGTTGGACCAGCAGCTGTCGGTGCAGATGTCGGGCCAGCCCGGCGGGCTGGCCGAGGCCATTCAGCGCCAGCTGTCGCGCCAGCTGGGCGGCGACGGCCAGACCACGCTGGTGCCGGGCTCCACGCTGAGCATGGATGTGTCGCTGCGCAAGGCCGCCGCGCCCGCCGACAACCCGCGCGCCGCATCACCCAAGGGACGCGACGACTTCGTGCAGCACCACCGCGCCGCGGCCGAGCGCGTGGCGCAAAGCAGCGGCATTCCAGCCAGCTTCATGCTGGGGCAAGCCGGGCATGAGACCGGCTGGGGCCGTGGCGAGATCCGCCACAAGGACGGCAGCAACTCGTTCAACCTGTTCGGCATCAAGGCCGGCCGGGGCTGGGCGGGCAAGGTGGCCGAGGTGACCACCACCGAATACATCGACGGCAAGGCCCAGAAGGTCACCGCCAAGTTCCGCGCCTATGACTCGTTCGAGGAATCGTTCAGGGACTACGCGCGCCTGATCAACGAAAGCCCGCGCTACGAGAAGGCGCGGGGCAAGACCCATTCGGCCATGGCCTACGCGGCCGAGCTGCAAAAGGCTGGCTACGCGACCGACCCGCAGTACGCCGCCAAGCTCAGCCGCGCCATTCAAAGCACGCTGGCCGTGGCGCGCACACCCGCAGCGCCCACTGCGCCCGGCACACCCGCAGCCCCCGTCCTGGCCCAGGCATCGGGCACCCAGGCCTGAATGCGCACACAGCATCACGGTACTGAATCATGAGTCTGCTCAACGTCGGCGCACGCGCCCTACTTGCCAACCAGGTGGCCCTGCAAACCACCGGGCACAACATTGCCAACGTGAGCACGGCGGGCTATTCGCGCCAGAACGTGGTCATGGAAACGGTGCAGGGCCAGTTCACCGGCTCGGGCTATATCGGCAAGGGCGTGCAGGTGGCCACCATCTTGCGCAACCACAACGAGCTGCTCACCCGCCAGGCCGCAGCCGCGCAGGCGGCGCGCGCGGGCGACACGGTGCGCGCGGATCGCCTGGCGCAGATGCAGGACATTTTCCGGGGGGGCGCCGACGGGCTGGGAGCGGCCATCACCGACATGCTGAACTCGCTGGTCGATGTGGTGGCCTCGCCCTCGGACATGACGGCGCGCACCGTCACGCTCACGCGCATGGACGAGATGGCCGCGCGCATGCGCAGCAGCGCCTCGCTGCTGCAGGAGCTGGAATACTCGGTCAACGAGCAGCTGCAAACCAACACCACCCGCATCAACGCACTGGCCAAGAGCATTGGCGCGGTGAACGAGGAAATCGCCCGCGCCAAGGGCAACGGCCAAAGCCCCAACGACCTGCTGGATCAGCGCGACCAGCTGGTGCGCGACCTCAACCAGTACATACAGACCACGCAGGTGCCCGCCGACGACGGCACGCTGGGCGTGTTTGTGGGCGGCAGCCAGGCGCTGGTGCTGGGCAGCAAGGCCAGCGAGGTGCTGGTGGCCGAGTCCCGGCAATTTCCGGGCAGCCAGCTGATGCAGCTGTACTTCAAGCCCGAGGGTGGCGCGCCCGTGGAGCTGAACGAGGCCATGCTGGGCGGCGGCGAGGTGGCCGGCCTGCTGCGCTTTGCCAACCACGACCTGGCCGAGGGTCGCAACCTGCTGGGGCGCATGGCCATGGCCATTGGCTCCACGATCAATTACCAGCAGGGCATGGGGCTGACGCTGGGTGGCGAGCAAGGCAAGCCTTTGTTTGCCTTGCCCACATCAGCACTGGGCCGCACCAGCGGCGCTGCCAAGGGCATTGTGGACTTCACCGGGCCCCTGGGCACTTCGGACTTTGCCGCATCGGACTACGAGGTGCGCTTTACCGCGCCCCCGGCCGGGCAGGTGATCCGCCTGTCGGACGGGCAGACCACCGCGTTCACCGATCTGGCCGACCTGCGCGGCCAGCAGATCGACGGACTGACTTTTGACTTCACCACGGCAGGCACCGCCAACGAGCGCGTGCTGTTCAAACCCTTTGCCGACGCGGCCGCCAACATCAAGGCACTGGTGTTTTCGCCGCGCGACCTGGCTGCTGCCAACCCGGTCAACGCAGCCATGGGAACCCACAACAGTGGCACGCTGCAATTGGCCAAGCTTGAGGCGACCGGCTCACACTGGAAGACCAGCGGCACGCCCACCAGCTACGTCAACCCGCCCGAAGTCGTCAACACCGGCGTGGTCGGCGACGCCACATTGGCAACGCCCGCCGTACCAGCGCAAGTCACTTTGCGCTACGACCAGGCCCAGGGCGGCTTCATTGTCACAGGCACCAGTGAGCCGCCCCTGAATATCTCGCCACCGGGCTCTTACATGGCTGGCACCACAGTGATCCCGTACACCTCTGGCGAGGCCATCCGCATCAATGGCTGGGCCATCACCCTTCAGGGCACGCCCAAGGATGGCGACACCGTGGCCGTAGGCGACGCCAAGCTCAGCGGCGACATCTACACCCGCAACGCGGGCAATGCCAGCGCCCTCATGGCGCTGCGCGACGAGAAGATGTTTGACGAGTCCACCCTGTCCGACGGTTATGCCGGCCTGATGGCCCAGGTGGGCACGCGCACGCAAAGCGCGCAGTACGCGGCCAGCCTGTCGGACTCGATTGCAAGCAACCTGGAGGCCAGCCGCACGGCCGTGTCCGGCGTGAACCTGGACGAGGAGGCCGCCCGGCTGATCCAGTACCAGCAGGCCTACCAGGCTTCTTCCAAGATGCTGCAGATCGCGCAGAACATCTTTGACAACCTGATCCAGTCCATGGGCCGCTGAAAGGAATCGCCATGAGCAGCTCTTTTTATCGCGTCAGCACCGCCAACATGTACGACGCATCGCTGCGCAACGTGAGCGCGCGGCAAAAGTCCCTGGTGGATCTGCAGGAAAACCTGACCTCGGGCAAGCGCGTGGTGCGCCCCAGCGACGACCCGGTCGCCGCCGCCCAGGCCGAGCGCGCGCTCACCCGCATCAGCCGCATCCAGGCCGAGCAGCGCGCACTGGAGGTGCAGCGCAATGCCATTGCGCAGGCCGAATCCACCCTGGGCGACGCCGTGGGCCTGGTGCAGGAGATACGCCAGCTGGTGGTGGCCGCTGGCGGCGGCACGCTCAAGCCCGAGGACCGCAAGACCTACGCCTCCCAGATCCAGAGCCTGCGCGAGCAGCTCACCGACGTGATCAACCGCAAGGACACCAATGGCATTCCGCTGCTGGGTGCGCTGGGCAGCGCGCTGGAGCCCTTCACCGGCCCGCTGCTGGCCAACCCTGACTACCTTTTTGCCGGACTGCCCGGCCAGACAGCCAGCGGTACCACTTACATCCCCACCACGGTGGACGGGCATGCGGCGCTGATGTTCGACCCCGTGCGCGACGGCGTTTACACCGCCAGCGTCAACCGCGGCCCCGCCAGCACGCTGGTGACCAGCGCCATCACCACCACCAACCGCGAAATTCTGGCGGGCGCGGGTTATGACATGACCATCACGGCCGTCACGGTAGATGCGGCGGCAGGCACCACACAGGTCAGCTATGACCTGAGCAAGAACGGCGGGCCGCCCATTTCGGTCACCTCGCCTGCCGTCAAGACCGGCCAGCCCATTCCCATCACCATCGCCGAAGGCGCCGACACGGTCATGTCGTTCAACCTGACGGGCACCCCTGCGGTGGGCGACGGTATTGCCCTGCAGCCCAGCTCCAGCCTGATGGGCACCATCGACAGCGCCATCCGCGGGCTCAGCGGGGCCGCCAACAGCGGTGAAGCCGCACAGGCCGTGGGCCAGGCGCTGGCCAATATCGACGCCGGACTGGAGCGCCTGCACAACGTGCGCGGCTATGCGGGCGAGTTGCTCAACCGCGCCGACCGCATCACCGGCGACCAGGAAAACCGCTCCATCCAGCTCGAAGGCGACCGCTCGCGCGCCGAGGATCTGGACATGATCAAGGGCATCTCCGATTTCGAGAATGCCAACGTCGGCTACCAGGCAGCGCTGCAGTCTTATGCCCAGGTGCAGCGCCTGTCGCTGTTCGACTATCTGAAATGACCGCCAGGCAAGTGAGCCGGCGCCTTTCAGCACTCCACCCCACAGGGAATCTGCACCCGCATTGACCCTGCGCGCCGCGAACGTCACCGGCGCAGGGTTTGGCCAGATGCACAGGCGTGCGGCTGGCCCGACAATGGCGGCCTTGATGTCCTGACCCACTCTGACAACCCCATGGTCCAATCCGTTCTTGGCAGCCTCTTGCTGGGCTACCGGCCCCTGTGGAATGCCGCGCGCAAACTGGCCGGCGTCCAGCTCTATGTTCACAGCGCGGGCGCCACCGTGGTGGACGCGCCGCACCTGCTGCGCACCATCCAAGAGCTGTGGACGGCCAGCTCCCCGCCGCTGCTGCTGTCGCCGCGCACGCAGCAACTGCTGATGGATCTGCTGGAGCATGCACCGCGCGGCGCGCCCTGGATCGAGGTGCCCGACGCCTGGCTGAACATTCCCGCAGTGCGCGAGCGCGCGCGCCAGGCCCATGCGCGCGGCCTGCGCATGGTGTGGCGCGGCGAGCTGAACCACCTGCCCGACGCCGCCACCGCGCAACTGTTCGACAACAGCATGCTGCACCTGTCCAGCACTGACGCCATGCTGGCGCTGCAGGCCGCCGCCACGGGCAAGACCAGCCCGCTGATTGCCGGACAGCTGTACGACAACGTGGCCAGCCGCACGCTGGCGGCGCATTGCCTGGACCAGGGCGGGGCTCTGGCCTTGGCCGGCTGGCCCATGGAGGACGTGCTCTACAGCCTGCGCCACCGCCCGCTGCAACCCGCGCACCAGGTGGTGCTGCGGCTGATGAAGGCCATTGACGAGGAGCAGTCCATCGACCGCTTCGAGCAAATCCTGGGCGAGGACCCGCTGCTGGCCTACCGCTTTCTGACGCACTGCAACTCCGCCGCGCTGGGCCTGGCCACGGGCGTCGATTCATTGCGCCGCGGGCTGGTGATCATGGGCTACGGCTCGCTGGGGCGCTGGCTGGCCGATCAGCTGCCGCACACCGCCACCGAGCCCGACCTGCACCCCATACGCGCCAGCATGGTGCTGCGCGCGCGCCTGACCGAGCACCTGCTGGCCCCCGGTGCAGGCAAAGAGCTGCGCGGCGAGGTCTATCTGAGCGGCCTGTTCTCGCAACTCGACGAGCTGCTGCGCGAGCCCCTGGGGGTGATCCTGCGCCGCCTGCCGTTGTCCGAGCGCGTCTATAACGCGGCCGTGTTGCACACCGGCCCCTACGCCCCCAGCCTGGAGATGGCCTGCGCCCTGGAAAGCGACGACGGCGGCGCCATTCGCCAGCTGTGCGAGACGCACGAGCTGGACCCCGAGCACGTCAACCGCTGCCTGCTGCGCGTGCTATCGGAGTTGGTGGTGACCCGGCCTGAGAACCATTGATGTTTTTTGGCTCTAGCGCTTATAAATAAAGCGCTGGCAGCTATTATTTTTGAATAATTCATGCCCCTGATTGAGTTCACCGCCCTGCTGGTACTGGCCACCGCAATGAGCTTCACCCCGGGGCCCAACACCACGCTGTCCACCGCGCTGGCTGCCAACCGCGGCCTGGCCGCGGCCATGCGCTTTGTGGTGGCCGTGCCGGTGGGCTGGTGCGTGCTGCTGGTGCTGTGCGCAGCCGGCCTGGGCGCCGCGGTGCTGGCCATGCCCGCGCTGCGCTGGGCGATCAAGGCCGTGGGCATCGGTTATCTGCTGTGGCTGGCTGTCAGGCTGTCGCGCTCGGGCCGGCTGTCCGAGGCCGACGCGCAGCGCCTGACGGTGGGTTTTTGGCAGGGCGTGGCCCTGCAGTTCGTCAACATCAAGGCCTGGCTGCTGGCGCTGACCATCGTGGCGGGCTGGGTGGTGGGGCGCGACGACGGCCTGCAGCGCCTGGCCGTGGTGCTGCCGGTCATGGCGGCCTTTGCCTTTGGCAGCAATTTTGTCTACGCCGCCGCGGGCGCGCTGCTGCGCCACTGGCTGGCCCGTGGTCAGCGCCTGCTGTGGTTCAACCGCGCCATGGCGCTGGTGCTGGTGGCCACGGCGCTGTGGATGGTGGCTGCCTGACTCGGGCCCAATCAATCAGGGCCGGGCAACCAGCGGGCCATGAATCATCATCCTTATCGCCCTGGCAGGCCAGGGAATGTGGTCGCCGCAAGCGTGAAGTCAGTGCTACGTCAGCGAATGTCGCCATCCACATAAAACCAGCGTCCGGCTTCGCGCACGAAGCGGCTGCGCTCGTGCAGGCGCTGCGCACGCCCGCCCGCGCCAGGGCCGCTGGCGCGGTAGCGGGCGACAAACTCAACCTCGGCATGGTCGGCATCCAGAACCCGGTGGCTGCGCACCGCAAGGCCCAGCCAGTGCGCCGCGGGCTCGAACTCCAGCGTGTCCGGGCGCTGGCTGGCGTGCCAGGTGGCCAGCAAATATTCGCGCCGCTGCAGCACGAACGCGCTGTAGCGCGAGCGCATCAGGCTTTGCGCATCGGGCGCGGGCGTGGTGTCGAAGTGCTCCACATACCGGCCGCAGCAGTCGGCATAGGCCAGGGGTTTGCCCCGCTGCGTCTGGGCGCCGCAGGGGCATGGCATGGGGGGCATGGGCAGAGATGTGGGCACTGGCGTGGCGGCTTCGTCTATTGGGCGAGCAGCAATGAACGCTGGCCTTTCGTCATGCCAGCGCACGCTGGATGAGGATTTTCTGCACGTCGCTGGTGCCCTCGTAGATCTGGCACACGCGCACGTCGCGGTAGATGCGCTCGACCGGAAAGTCGCTCACCACGCCGTAGCCGCCCAGGGTCTGGATGGCGGCGCTGCACACGCGCTCGGCCATTTCGCTGGCAAACAGCTTGGCCATGGCGGCTTCTTTCAGGCAGGGGCGTCCCGCATCGCGCAGCGCGGCGGCGTGCCAGATGAGCTGGCGCGCGGCTTCCAGCTGCGTGGCGCAGTCAGCCAGCCTGAAGCCCACGGCCTGGTGGTTGAAGATGGCGGTGCCAAAGCTCTCGCGCTCTTTGGAATACGCCAGCGCCGCATCAAACGCGCTGCGCGCCATGCCCAGGCTTTGCGCAGCGATGCCAATGCGCCCGCCCTCCAGCGCGCCCAGGGCGATCTTGTAGCCCTCGCCCTCGGCGCCGATGAGGTTGTCGGCGGGAATGCGGCAGTTGTCGAAGTTGATCTGCGCGGTGTCGCTGCTGTGCTGGCCCAGTTTGTCCTCCAGCCTTGCCACCACGTAGCCGGGGTTGCTGGTGGGCACGATGAAGGCGCTCATGCCTTTCTTGCCCGCGCTCTTGTCGGTCACGGCGATGACGATGGCCACATGGCCGTTCTTGCCGCTGGTGATGAACTGCTTGACGCCGTTGATGACGTACTCGTCGCCTTGGCGGGCGGCCGTGGTGCGCAGCGCCGAGGCATCACTGCCCACATGCGGCTCGGTCAGGCAGAACGCGCCCAGCATCTCGCCACGCGCCAGCGGCGTGAGCCAGTCGCGCTTTTGCCGGGCGGTGCCATAGCGCATCAAGATGGCGTTGACGGGGCAGTTGGTCACGCTGATGGCAGTGCTGGTGCCGCCGTCGCCCGCGGCGATTTCTTCGAGCACCAGTGCCAGCGTGACGTAATCCAGATTGGCACCGCCAAACTCTTCGGGCACGCAGATGCCATAGGCGCCCAGCGCCGCCAGGCCCCGGTGCGCGTCCCCGGGAAAGTGGTGCTCCTTGTCCCAGCGCGCGGCGTGGGGCCACAGCTCGGTCTGTGCAAAGTCGCGCACGGCGTCGCGGATCATTTCCTGGTCTTGGGTCAGCAGCATGGTTGTCTCTCTTTGGTGTTGGTGTTGGTATTGATATTGGTGTTGATGCGGTCGCTGCAGGCCGCGCCTCTCAGAGGCGGAAGGTGCCCACCAACTGATTGAGGTGCTGTGCCTGCTCACGCAGGCTCATGGCTGCGGCGGCGGACTCTTCCACCAGCGCAGCGTTTTGCTGCGTGGCATGGTCCATGTGGGTGACGGCCTCGCCGATCTGCGACACCCCCTGGCTTTGCTCGCTGCTGGCCGCGCTGATCTCGCCGACGATGCCGGTCACGCGGCCGATGCTGGTGACGACGTGATCCATGGTGCTGCCCGCGCGATCCACCAGGGCGCTGCCCTGCTCCACGCGATCCACGCTTTCGGTGATCAGGCTCTTGATTTCCTTGGCCGCCCCGGCGCTGCGCTGCGCCAGGCTGCGCACCTCGCTGGCCACCACGGCAAAACCGCGGCCTTGCTCGCCAGCGCGGGCGGCCTCGACGGCGGCGTTGAGTGCCAGGATGTTGGTCTGAAAGGCAATGCCGTCGATCACATTGATGATGTCGGCAATCTTGCGGCTACTGTCGTTGATGCCCTTCATGGTGCTCACCACCTGGGCCACCACGTCGCCGCCCTGGCGCGCCACCTCGCTGGCGCTTTGGGCCAGCTGGTCAGCCTGGCGGGCGTTGTCGGCATTGAGCCGCACGGTGGATGACAGCTGCTCCATGGAGGCCGCCGTCTGCTGCAGCGCACTGGCCTGGCTTTCGGTGCGGCTGCTCAGATCCTGACTGCCCGCGGCAATCTCGTTGCTGGCAGTGGTGATGCTGTCGGTGGACTGCCGCACCTGGCCCACCAGGGCGCGCAGCGCGCCCTGCATGCGGTGCAGCCCTTGCATCAGGCTGTGGTCGTGGGAGGCGGGTGGGACTTCAAAAGCCAGGTTGCCCTCGGCAATCTGCCGCAGGGCGTTGCGCGCATCGCCGGGGTCGCCGCCCAGTTCTTTGCTGACGGTGTTGCGCAGGTACCAGGTAAACCCCGCCGACACCGCCACAGCAGCCAGTGCCAGCAATGCAGAAAAAACAATGATGCGATTGACCTGGCGCTCGACATTGGCCCGCGCCTGGCCCGAGACCTGATCGGCAAACTGGATCTGCTTGATCAGCTCAGTGCGCAGCGCGCGCCATGCCGGGGTTTCGGTGCTGTTGAGCATGGCCACCACATCGGGCGATTGCGCCTTGACCTGCTCCAGCACCCGGGACTGGGCCTGGGCATGGCTGGCGCGCAAGGGCGCGAGCTGGGCCAGCCCGGCGGCAAACGCGGTGCCGCGGCCCGCCTGGCTGACGCCAGCGTAGGCGTTGTCATAGGCGTCGCGGGCAGAGTCCAGGTTTTTGTAGGCTTGGGGGTTTGCCGGATCCAGGACGATGTTGCGCAGCGCCTGCCCCATCTGCAGGCCCTGGGCATACATGTCGCCCAGGCCGGTGCTGACGCGCTGCTCGACCTGGATGTAGCTCACAAACTGGCTCTTGGTATAGACCAGGCCGGCAATGCTGCCCGCCAGGCCCACGATGAAAAGCACCGCAGGCAAAACGGCGCACAAGAGGAGTTTGGAGCTGAACTTCATGGTGAAACAGGCCGCAAGGGGCAGGTGGAGTGTCGATCATCGGCGCGGATGACAGTCCATCCACGCCTGCCCTCGCGTTTCTACACGCCGATCAAGACAGATGTCAGAAAGTGTGAAGGAATCCGGCGTGACGGATTCCTTCACAGCTTCTTAGAGCAGCTCGATGGCCATGGCCGTGCCTTCTCCGCCGCCGATGCACAGCGTGGCCAGGCCCTTTTTCTTGCCGTGGCGCTGCAGCGCGTGGATCAGCGTGACGACGATGCGCGCGCCGCTGGCGCCAATCGGGTGGCCCAGTGCGCAGGCGCCGCCGTGCACATTGACCTTGTCGTGCGGCACCTTCAGCTCATGCATCAGCGCCATGGGCACGACGGCAAAAGCTTCGTTGACCTCCCACAGGTCCACATCATCGACCGTCCAGCCGGCCTTCTTCAGCGCCTTTTGCGTGGCGCCCACGGGCGCGGTGGTGAACCACTCGGGCGCCTGCGCGTGCGTGGCGTGGGCGACGATTTTTGCCAGCGGCTTGCAGCCCAGTTGCTGGGCGGTGGACGCGCGCATCAGCACCATGGCGGCCGCGCCGTCGTTGATGCTGGAGCTGGCTGCGGCGGTGATGGTGCCGTCCTTCTTGAACGCGGGCTTGAGGGTGGGGATCTTGTCGATGCGGATCTTCAGGGGCCCTTCGTCCTGCGCCACCGTCACGTCGCCCTTGCGGGTGCTGAAGGTGACGGGGGTGATCTCGGCCTGAAAGGCGCCTGAGTTGATCGCATCCTGCGCCCGCTGGACGCTGGTCATGGCGAAATGGTCTTGCTGCTCGCGGGTGAACTGGTACCTGGCGGCGCAGTCTTCGCCAAAGGTGCCCATGGAGCGGCCGGCCTCGTAGGCGTCTTCCAGGCCGTCGAGCATCATGTGGTCGAACACCTTGTCGTGGCCCATGCGGTAGCCGCCGCGGCCTTTTTTGAGCAGGTAGGGCGCGTTGGTCATGCTCTCCATGCCGCCGGCGACCATCACGTCGCGGCTGCCGGCAACCAGTTGGTCGTGGGCCAGGATGGTGGCCTCCATGCCCGCGCCGCACATTTTGGACAGCGTGACCGCGCCGGTGCTTTGCGGCAGGCCGCCCTTGAAGCCGGCCTGGCGCGCGGGCGCCTGGCCCTGGCCCGCCATGAGGCAGTTGCCCAGCAGCACTTCATCGACCTTGTCGGGCGCAACGCCCGCGCGCTCCACAGCGGCCTTGATGGCGGCGCCGCCCAGGTCATGCGCGGCGAGGTCGGAAAACTCGCCCTGGAAGGCGCCCATGGGCGTGCGGGCAGCGCTGACGATGACGATGGGGTCGTGGTGTTGACTCATGCGGTATCTCCTGGTTTTTGCGTTGATGGAAAAGGGGCCCGGCCAAATCGCCGTGCGTGGTCGTACGGAAACACGTCGTACAGGTGGCCCGACTGGATGCGCTCTTTGTGCGACTGCCAGAAGTCCACGTCCAGCAGATCCGCGTGATGGCGCATGAACACTTCGCGCACGGCGGCGTTGCCCAGCAAAAAGGGGCCAAAAGTCTCGGGGAATACGTCGCGCGGCCCCACGGGCCACCAGACCTCGCCGGACAGCTCGTCTTCCTCGCAGCGCGGCGGGGGCACCCGGCGGAAGTTGCAGTCGGTGAGGTATTCGATCTCGTCGTAGTCGTAGAACACCACCTTGCCGTCGCGGGTGATGCCGAAGTTCTTCCACAGCATGTCGCCGGGGAAGATGTTGGCGGCCACCATGTCCTTGATGGCGTTGCCGTACTCGACCACTGCATGCGTGAGTGCGGCATGCGCCTCGGGCTGATCCAGCCCGGTGTCAAAGCATTCCTGCAGGTGGATGTTCAGCGGAATCATGCGCCGCTCGATGTACAGGTGCTGGATGATGACCTCCTGGCGGCCATCGCCGTCACGGTCGCTGATCTCCAGCTGGCTGGGCGCATGCCTGCGTATTTCGTCGATCAGTTCGTCTGAAAACCGGTCGCGCGGGAAGGCGACCAGGCTGTATTCGAGCGTGTCGGCCATGCGGCCCACGCGGTCGTGCTGCTTGACCAGCAGGTATTTGGACTGCACCTGCTCGCGTGTCGTGTCCTTGGGCGGCGCGAACTGGTCCCTGATGAGCTTGAAGACGTAGGGAAAGCTCGGCAGGTCAAACACCAGCATCACCATGCCCCTGATGCCGGGCGCGATGCGGAACTGGTCGCTGGAGTAGCGCAGGTGATGCAGGAAGTCGCGATAAAACAGCGTCTTGCCCTGCTTGGCCAGACCGAGGGCCGAATACAGCTCGGCGCGGGGCTTGCGGGGCATGAGGCTGCGCAGAAACTGCACGTAGGCGCTGGGGATCTCCATGTCCACCATGAAGTAGGCCCGCGCGAAGCTGAACAGCATCTGCAGGTCGCTCTCGCCAAACAGCATGGCGTCGATCACCAGGCCGCCTTGCTGTGCATGCAGGATGGGCAAGGCAAAGGGCAGCTCGGTGTAGCCGTTGATCAGCTTGCCCACCAGGTACGCGCCCTTGTTGCGAAAAAACAGGCTGGAAAGCACCTGCACCTGGAAGTTGGTGCGCAGCTTCGCGCCGCCCAGCCGCTGCTCGAGGGCTTGCACCACGCATGCCACGTCGCGCGTCAGGTTCTCGAAAGGGCGCTGCAGCGCGCAGTCTTCAACCATCTGGTACACCGTCTGCTGCAGACTGTCGCGCGAGGGGTAGTAGGCGCGGTAGGTGGGACGCGCTGCGGGGTCGGTGCTTTCGATGTATTCGGTGCTGACCGCGGGCCGCACGAAGATGAAGTCATTGTGGAAGTGCGTGCGGTGCAGGATCTTGGTGGTGACCGAGTTAAAGAAAGTCTCGGCCAGCTCGGGCTGCAGGTGATTCACCATGAGCCCGATGTAATGCAGCTTGACCTGATGCCACACCTCCATGGGCTGCGCGCCGGCATGGAACTCGTTGTCGAGGCGGCGCACGCATTCTTTTACGCGCAGGTCATAGAACTCGATGCGCTCACGCTGGGCGCGCTGCTGGCCGTGCCAGTCGGCCGTCTCGAAACGGTGCTTGGCGCGCGCGGATTCTGCGCGAAACAGGCGGTAGTGACGGTTGAATCCGTCCATCATCGCCTTGGCGATGTCATAGGCCTGCGGGGCGTCCAGGCGCTGGGGAAACATGGTCTTGTCGTGCCCGCAAGCGCTGGACAGCCGGTATTGCAGCCGATGCGTCAGACGCGCTCGCGGCTTGCCACCCGATCCACCGCCGACTGGTACACCTCTTTCAGCCCCCCCGCGCCGGGCACCGTCATGTGCAGGTTGGTGATCAGGCCGTTTTGCAGGCTATAGCACCACCCATGCAGCGTCACCTTCTGGCCGCGCGCCCAGGCATCGCGCATCACGGTGCTGGTCGCCACGTTCACCACCTGCTCGATGGCGTTGAGCTCGCACAGTGCCGCCAGGCGCCACTGCAGCGGCAAGGATGCAAGCAAAGCCGCGTGCTTGTCGCGCACATCCTTGACGTGGCGGATCCAGTTGTCGGCCAGCCCGACGCGCATATCCTCCAGCGCCGCCTGCACGCCGCCGCAGCCGTAGTGGCCCACGACCATGAGGTGCTCCACCTTGAGCTGGTCCACCGCGTACTGGATGGTGGACAGGCAGTTCAGGTCGCTGGGCACCACCACATTGGCCACGTTGCGGTGCACGAACACCTCACCAGGCTCCAGGCCCGTGATCTGGTTGGCTGGCACCCGGCTGTCGGAGCAGCCGATCCACATGTAGCGGGGCTTTTGCTGCGCCATCAAACCGGTGAAGAAGCCGGGGCGGTCGCGCTCCATTTGCTCTGCCCACTCGCGGTTGTGGACGAACAGCTCTTCGATGGAGGTGGTGGTCATACGGAAGTTCTTTCTTTTTGGTGTCGGACTGCGGGGATCGTGAAATGACTCATCTTTCAGGAGCTACCGGCGCTTGCCTAGCAAGGGTTAGAGTGGTTTTTCATCATCAAAAAACACTCTTTCAGCTGCAGCAGCAGCATGCAGGGTAGCGCAGGCAGCAAAAATCCCCGGTTTCAAGGGTTTTTTGTATGAATATTTGCCCGCAAGCCTTTTACAGAAAGCGCAAGAAGCTATTAATATCGTAGCAACTCACCACCTGCCCAGACCGTTCAGCAAGTCTCTGAGAAGAGTTCGCGGCCGATCAGCATGCGACGGATCTCGCTGGTGCCTGCGCCGATTTCGTACAGCTTGGCATCGCGCCACAGACGGCCCAGTGGGTACTCGTTGATGTAGCCATTGCCCCCGTAGATCTGCACGCCCTCACCGGCCATCCAGGTGGCTTTCTCGGCAGTCCACAAAATCACGCTGGCGCAGTCCTTGCGCACCTGGCGCACGTGGTCGCTGCCCAGCATGTCGAGGTTTTTGGCGACGGTGTAGGCAAACGAGCGCCCCGCCTGCAGGACGGTGTACATGTCGGCCACCTTGCCCTGGATGAGCTGGAACTCGCCAATGCTCTGCCCGAACTGCTTGCGGTCGTGGATGTACGGGATCACGTTGTCCATCACCGCCTGCATGATCCCCAGCGGGCCGCCAGTGAGCACGGCGCGCTCGTAATCCAGACCACTCATCAGCACCTTGGCACCGCCGTTGACGTTGCCCAGCACGTTTTCTGCAGGCACTTCCACGTCCTGGAACACCAGCTCGCCCGTGTGGCTGCCCCGCATGCCCAGCTTGTCGAGCTTCTGGGCAATCGAAAAGCCCTTCATGCCTTTTTCGATCAGGAAAGCCGTGACGCCGCGGGCGCCCAACTCGGGCTCGGTCTTGGCGTAAACCACCAGAGTGTCCGCGTCGGGACCATTGGTGATCCACATCTTGCTGCCGTTGAGCAGGTAGTAGCCGCCCTTGTCTTCGGCCTTGAGCTTCATGCTGATCACGTCCGAGCCTGCGCCTGGCTCACTCATGGCCAGCGCGCCCACATGCTCGCCGCTGATGAGCTTGGGCAGGTATTTGGCTTTCTGGGCAGCGTTGCCGTTGCGGTTGATCTGGTTGACGCACAAATTGGAGTGGGCGCCATACGACAGACCCACCGAGGCGCTGGCGCGCGAGATTTCTTCCATCGCCACCATGTGAGCGAGGTAGCCCATGTCGGCACCACCGTATTCCTCGCCAACGGTGATGCCCAAGACACCCAAATCACCGAATTTGCGCCACAAGTCCATGGGAAAGCGGTCAGTCTTATCGATCTCGGCGGCGCGCGGTGCGATTTCGCTTTGCGCAAACTCCCGAACGGCGTCACGCAAAGCGTCGATATCTTCGCCGAGCTGGAAGTTAAGACCGGGCAACTGGGTGGCAATGCTCATCGTTGTCTCCTGGAGAGGGTTGTGTATTCGCACGTCGCTCTGCCTCACCCGTCAATCAAGGTGACCGGGGCTCCGGATACGCCCCGTCAGGTTGGCACAAGCAAAAGATCGCCCGGACGAGGCCGGGCTCACTTACGTTTACGTAAACGTCAATTATCCACAAATTCACGACTTTGAGGATTCCAGTTGCGCCAGGAGATCCCGCGCCTCACGTTCGTGTTCGCAAATTTCATCCAGGTTGGCTTGCAAATCCACCATTTGCGACTCCAGTTGCTTGCGATGAGCAGCAAGCACCTCGAGAAACCTACACAACTGCGCTCCAGTGTCCCGAGGGCAATCGTACAGGTCGATGATTTCTTTGGCTTCAGTCAGTGAGAGGCCGAGACGTTTGGCACGGAGCGTCAGTTTCAAACGCGTGCGGTCACGAGCACTGTACACGCGGTTGCGCCCACCTGGGCCAGCGCGGTCGGGCTGAAGCAAACCCAGATCCTCGTAAAACCGAATCGCCCGGGTCGTTAAATCAAACTCCCTTGCGAGATCACTGATGGTGTAAGTAGGCATTGTCTCCAAAACAAGAAAAACCGCTTTGAGCGGCCTATGTTAATTGGTGCTTCAGTCCCTGCCCATAGTGAAGAGGACTTCAACGTTATTGCATTCCAACGCAAAACGCCCTCCCACGGTTTAAGTGGGAGGGCGGTTTGGGGCTGAAGGAGCCTGACGATGACCTACT
>NZ_JBFWLZ010000050.1:0-17995 GCF_050251835.1 Diaphorobacter sp.
ATCGACACCATCAAGAGCACGGCCACCGAGTCGTTCAACATGCGCACGCCCGACGGCAAGACCGCGCTGAGCTACGGCGTGCGCGTGCCGCGCGGCGTGATTGCCGTGGTCTGCCCGTGGAACCTGCCGCTGCTGCTCATGACCTGGAAGGTGGGCCCGGCGCTGGCCTGTGGCAACACCGTGGTGGTCAAGCCCAGCGAAGAAACCCCCGCCACCGCCACGCTGCTGGGCGAGGTGATGAACGCTGTGGGCATGCCCAAGGGCGTGTACAACGTGGTGCACGGCCATGGCCCTGCCTCGGCCGGTGAATTTTTGACCAAGCACCCCGGCGTGAACGGCATTACCTTCACCGGCGAAACCCGCACCGGCACCGCCATCATGAAGGCCGCTGCCGATGGCGTGCGCCCCGTGTCGCTGGAAATGGGCGGCAAGAACGCCGCCGTGGTGTTTGCTGATTGCGACTTCCAGGTAACCATCGACACGCTGACGCGCTCGTGCTTTGAAAACGCTGGCCAGGTCTGCCTGGGCACCGAGCGCGTGTACGTCGAGCGCCCCATCTTCGACAAAGTGGTTGCCGCCCTGAAAGAGCGCGCCGAGGCCATGAAGCCCGGCCTGCCGTTTGATCACGACACCAAGATTGGCCCGCTGATCAGCAAGAAGCACCAGGCCAAGGTGCTGGGCTTGTACAAGACAGCCAAGGACGAAGGCGCCACCATCGTCACCGGCGGCGGCATCCCCGACATGCCCGACGCGCTGAAGGATGGCTCCTGGGTGCAACCCACCATCTGGACCGGCCTGCCCGAGACCGCCACCGTGGTCACTGAAGAAATCTTCGGCCCCTGCTGCCACATCAGCCCCTTCGACAGCGAAGAGGAAGTGCTGGGCAAGGTCAACGCCAACCGCTACGGCCTGGCCACGGCCATCTTCACGCAGGACATTGCGCGCGCCAACCGCCTGGCACAGCAGATCGAAGTGGGCCTGTGCTGGATCAACGCCTGGTTCCTGCGCGACCTGCGCACGCCGTTTGGCGGCTCCAAGCAATCGGGCATCGGCCGCGAAGGCGGTGTGCACTCGCTCGAGTTTTATACCGAGCTGCGCAACGTGATGGTGAAGTTCTAAGCCAAATCGGCCTCTCGCGCTTGCCAGGCAAGCGCGAGTAGCTCTTATAAAAATAGCAAGGAGACAGTTTCACATGAGCAATACATCGTCCAACCCCGAGATCGGGCACAGCATCGAAGCAGCGGGCATTCGCACCAACTACCACGACAGTGGTGGCCAGGGCGCGCCCGTGCTGCTCATCCACGGCTCGGGGCCGGGTGTTTCTGCCTGGGCCAACTGGCGCCTGGTGATGCCCGCGCTGGCGCAGAACGCCCGCGTGATTGCGCCCGACATGGTGGGCTTTGGCTACTCGGAGCGCCCGCAAGGCTTTGTCTACAGCATGGACGCCTGGGTGCGCCAGGCTGTGGGCCTGCTCGATGCCCTAGGCATTGAGCGCACCGACCTGGTGGGCAACTCGTTTGGCGGCGGCCTGTCGCTGGCGCTGGCCATTGCCCACCCCGAGCGCGTGCGCCGCTTGGTGCTGATGGGCAGTGCCGGTGTCTCCTTCCCCCTGACCGAGGGGCTGGACGCCGTGTGGGGCTACACCCCCTCGGTAGAGAACATGCGCGCCATCATGGACTACTTCGCCTTCGACCAAGGCCTGATGAGCGACGACCTGGCGCGCCTGCGCTTTGAGGCCAGCATCCGCCCCGGCTTTCAAGAATCGTTCGCCGCCATGTTCCCCGCCCCGCGCCAGCGCTGGATTGAAGCCCTGGCCAGCGCCGAGGCCGACATCCGTGCCCTGCCGCACCAAGCCCTGGTCATCCATGGCCGCGAAGACCGCGTGATCCCGCTGAGCACCTCGCTGACCTTGTCCAGCTGGATTCAGCGCTCCCAACTGCACGTCTATGGCCAATGCGGCCACTGGACGCAAATTGAACACGCCGCGCGCTTTGCCCGCCTGGTGGGCGACTTCCTTGCTGAAGCGCACCCCGACGAGCCGCTGCCGCTGCGGCCCTGAACGACTTTTCTGAACACCCTCGCCAAAGGAACCCCCATGACCATGACCCCTGCCTTGATCGAACAACTGGGCGACGAGCTGTACCAGGCCCTGACGCAGCGCCAAACGCTGGAGCCGCTGACCAACCTCCATGCCGACATCACCATTGAAGACGCCTACGCCATCCAGCAAAAAATGCTGGCGCGCCGCTTGGCCGCTGGTGAAAAAGTGGTCGGCAAGAAAATTGGCGTGACCAGCCAGGCCGTGATGAACATGCTGGGCGTGTTCCAGCCCGACTTTGGCTGGCTCACCGACGGCATGGTGTTCAACGAAGGCGAGGCCGTGCCCGCCAACACGCTGATCCAACCCAAGGCCGAGGGCGAGATTGCCTTCGTGCTGAAGAAAACCCTCAAGGGCCCCGGCGTGACGGCGGCCGACGTGCTGGCCGCCACCGAGGGCGTGATGGCCTGCTTTGAAATCGTGGATTCGCGCATCCGCGACTGGAAAATCAAGATTCAAGACACCGTGGCTGACAACGCCAGCTGCGGCGTGTTCGTGCTGGGCGACCGCCTGGTGGACCCGCGCGACGTGGACCTGGGCACCTGCGGCATGGTGCTGGAGAAAAACGGCGACATCGTTGCCACCGGCGCGGGCGCCGCAGCCCTGGGCCACCCGGCCAATGCGGTGGCCTGGCTGGCCAACACGCTGGGCGCGCACGGCATCGCGCTGGAGGCCGGCGAGGTGATCCTGTCGGGCTCGCTCGGGATCATGGTGCCGGTGACTGCTGGCGACAACCTGCGCGTGACCATCGGCGGCATTGGCGGCTGCTCCGTTCGCTTCATCTGACACAAGGAACTCCCATGACCCAGAAAATCAAGTGCGCCCTGATTGGGCCCGGCAACATTGGCACCGATCTGCTGGCCAAGCTGCAGCGTAGCCCCGTGCTGGAGCCCGTGTGGATGGTGGGCATCGACCCCGAATCCGATGGCCTCAAGCGCGCCCGTGAAATGGGCATCAAGACCACCCACGAAGGCGTGGACGGGTTGATTCCGCATATGAAGGCTGACGGCGTGCAGATCGTCTTCGACGCCACCAGCGCCTATGTGCATGCCGAGAACTCGCGCAAGGTGAACGCGCAGGGCGCGCTCATGATCGACCTCACGCCTGCGGCCATCGGCCCGTTCTGCGTGCCGCCCGTCAACCTGAAGGAGCACGTCGGCAAGGCCGAGATGAACGTGAACATGGTCACCTGCGGTGGCCAGGCCACCATCCCCATGGTGGCAGCGGTGAGCCGTGTGCAGCCCGTGGCGTATGGCGAGATCGTGGCGACTGTGTCCAGCCGCTCGGCAGGCCCCGGCACGCGCAAGAACATCGACGAGTTCACCCGCACCACCGCCGGTGCCATCGAAAAAGTGGGCGGCGCCCAAAAGGGCAAGGCCATCATCATCATCAACCCGGCCGATCCACCGCTGATCATGCGCGACACAGTGCACTGCCTGGTCGAGGGCGAGCCCGACAAGGAAGCCATCACCAGGAGCATCCACGACATGCTGGCCGAGGTGCAAAAGTACGTGCCCGGCTACAAGCTGGTCAACGGCCCGGTGTTTGACGGCAACCGCGTCTCGGTCTTCCTGGAAGTCGAAGGCCTGGGCGACTACCTGCCCAAGTACGCCGGCAACCTGGACATCATGACCGCCGCTGCCGCCCGCACCGCCGAAATGTTTGCCGAAGAAATTCTGGCCGGCAAGCTCACCTTGCAAGCTGCCTGAAGCGCACAGGAGTACCCCACCATGACACAAAAGATCACCCTGCACGACATGACGCTGCGCGACGGCATGCACCCCAAGCGCCACCTGATGACGCTGGAGCAGATGAAGTCCGTCGCCCAAGGCCTGGATGCCGCGGGCGTGCCGCTGATTGAAGTGACCCACGGCGACGGCCTGGGCGGCGCGTCGGTCAACTACGGCTTTCCCGCGCACAGCGACGAGGAATACCTGGGCACCGTGATTCCGCTGATGAAGCAGGCCAAGGTCTCGGCGCTGCTGCTGCCGGGCATTGGCACCGTGGACCACCTGAAGATGGCCCACGGCCTGGGCGTGCACACCATCCGCGTGGCCACGCACTGCACCGAGGCTGACGTGAGCGAGCAGCACATCACCATGGCGCGCAAGCTGGACATGGACACGGTGGGCTTCTTGATGATGGCGCACATGAACGACGCGGCCGGTCTGGTCAAGCAGGCCAGGCTGATGGAAGGCTATGGCGCCAACTGCATCTACGTGACTGATTCGGCCGGCTACCTGCTGCCCGATCAGGTGACCGAGCGCATTGCCGCCGTGCGCGCCGCCCTGAAGCCCGAGACCGAGCTGGGCTTTCACGGCCACCACAACCTGGCCATGGGCGTGGCCAACTCGATCGCCGCCATCCATGCGGGCGCCAACCGCATTGACGCCGCCGCTGCAGGTCTGGGCGCCGGTGCGGGCAACACGCCGCTGGAAGTGCTGGTGGCCGTGCTCGACCGCATGGGCATAGCCACCGGTGTCGATGTCTGGAAGATCCAGGACGTGGCCGAAGACCTGGTGGTGCCGCTGATGGACTTCCCCATCCGCATCGACCGCGATGCGCTCACGCTGGGCTACGCCGGCGTGTACGGCAGCTTCCTGCTGTTTGCCAAGCGCGCCGAAAAGAAATACGGCATTCCCGCGCGCGACCTGCTGGTCGAGCTGGGCCGCCGCGGCATGGTCGGCGGCCAGGAAGACATGATCGAAGACACCGCCCTCACCATGGCGCGCGCACGCGGCCTGACCGTCAACGCCTGATTGGAGCTACACCTATGGCACTCGCACAAGACACCATCGCACAGCTGGCCGAGCACCTGGAAAACTGCCAGCTGCAGACGAAAGACACCCCCAAGATCACCGACGCCCATCCCGACATGGACTGGGACGACGCCTACGCCATTCAGGACGCCATCCTGGCGCGCAAACTGGCACGCGGCGCGCGCGTGGTGGGCCTGAAGGCGGGCCTGACCTCGCACGCCAAGATGCGCCAGATGGGCGTGACCGACCCGGTGTTCGGCTTCCTGGTCGATGAATACGTGGTCTCCGAAGGGGCCACCGTGAACACCGCCGAACTGATTCACCCCAAGGTAGAACCCGAAATCGCCTTCGTCCTCAAACACGCCCTAAAAGGCCCCGGCTGCCACATTGGCGCAGTGCTGGCAGCCACCGATTTTGTGATGCCGGGCATTGAAGTCATCGACAGCCGTTACCGCGACTTCAAATTCGACCTCAAGAGCGTGGTGGCCGACAACACCTCGGCCTCGCGCTTCGTGGTCGGCGGGCGCGCGATGCGCCCCGAAGACGTGGATCTGCGCACCGTGGGCATCGTGCTGGAGAAAAACGGCGAGCCCGTCGCTCTGGGCGCTGGCGCTGCCGTGCTGGGTCACCCCGCAGCGGCCATTGCCATGCTGGCCAACCACCTGGGCCGCCGCGGCCAGGAGATCCCGGCCGGCAGCCTGATTCTGTCGGGCGGCGCCACCGAAGCCGTGGCCGTGGCCGCGGGCGACAGCGTCTGCCTGCGCGTGCAGGGTATGGGCAGCGTCTCGCTGCGCTTTGCCTGATGGGCTGCGCCGGCCCTTTTTGACACAACGACAACGAGAACGACCACCGGAGATAGTGCATGCAACGACGTGATTTCATGACCGCAGGCGCGCTGGCAGCCCTGGGCGCAACCGTGCCTGGCGCCGCCTGGGCGCAGTCGGCCTACCCGACCAAGCCCGTGCGCCTGATCGTGCCCTTCCCGCCCGGCGGGCCGACCGACATCATGGGCCGCACGGCCGCCAAGGCCATGGGCGACAAGCTGGGTCAGCAGTTCGTGGTGGAGAACAAGGCCGGGGCGGGCGGCAACATCGGCACCGACGCGGTGGCCAAGGCCGCGCCGGACGGCTACACCCTAGGCATCGCGGCCATCAGCAGCCTGGCCATCTCGCCGTATCTCTATGCCAAGCTGCCCTTCAACGTCGAAAAGGACTTGCAGGCCATCTCGCTGGTCGGCACGACCCCCAACGTCATCGTGGCCAATCCGCGCGCGCCCTTTACCGATCTGGCCGGCATGGTGGCCTATGCCAAGGCCAACCCAGGCAAGTTGCTGTACGCCACCTCCGGCGTGGGCACCGGCAACCACCTGGCGGCGGAGCTGCTGCAAAAGCGCGCCGAAATCGCGCTGACCCATGTGCCCTACAAGGGCTCCAGCCAGATCGTGCCCGACCTGATTTCAGGCAACGTCATGCTGAGCATGGAAAGCTCGCTGGTGACCACCTTCCAGCACATCAAAGCGGGCAAGCTGCGCGCCATTGCCGTGACTTCGCCGCAGCGCGCCCCGGCGCTGCCCGACGTGCCCACGGTGGCCGAGTCCGGTTACCCGGGCTTTGTCGTGGAAAACTGGTTTGGCCTGATAGCACCCGCCGCGATGCCGGCGTCCATGGCCGACCGGCTGGCCCAGGCCTGGGCGGCCGGCACGCAGACGCCCGAGGTGCAGGCGGCCTTCCAGTCCATCCACGCCAATCTGCGCAGCAATACGCCGCAGCAGTTTGCGCAGTTCATCCGCGCCGAGAACGAGCGTTGGAGCCCCCTGATCCGCAGCCTTGGGCTGCAACTTGATTGATTTCCCAGGAGTCACGCACATGCCTTTTGCCCAGATTTACATGATCGAAGACCGCACCGAGGAGCAGAAAAAGGCCGTCATCGAAAAGGTGACCCAGGCCCTGGTCGATGCCGTGGGCGCGCCGCCCGCCAACGTGCGCGTCTGGATCCACGATGTTCCCAAAGAAAACTGGGGCATCGCCGGCGTCAGCGCCAAGGAACTGGGACGGTAAGCGCCTTGTAGCCAAAATAGCTTGCAGCGCTTATCCAGCAAGCGTTGCAAGCTATTGAATTAATAGTGAATTGATTCAGGTATTGCCCACGTAGGGGTTGCTGCGCCGCTCGCGCCCAAAGGTGCTTTCCGGCCCGTGGCCGGGAATGAACACCGTCTGGTCGCCCATGGGCCACAGCCGCTGGGTGATGCTGTTGATCAGCTGCTGGTGGTTGCCGCCCGGAAAGTCGGTGCGGCCGATGCTGCCGGCAAACAGCACGTCGCCCACAAAGGCCCGGTCGATCTGCGGCGCGTGGAACACCACATGGCCGGGGGTGTGTCCGGGGCAGTGGCGCACGCTCAACGTCTCGTGGCCAATGGTGACGGTGTCGCTGTCATGCAGCCAGCGTGTGGGCGTGAAGGGCAGCGCCGGCGCAAAGCCGAACATGACGCTTTGCTGCGCCAGGCCGTCAATCCAGTATTGATCGCCCTCATGCGGGCCCATGATGGGCAGTTGCAGCCGCTGCGCCAGCTCGCCCGTGCCGCCCGCGTGGTCAATGTGCGCGTGCGTGAGCCAGATGGCCTTCAGGTGCAGGCCCAGGCGCTGCGCTTCGGCCAGCAGCACATCCAGGTCGCCGCCGGGGTCGATGACCGCGGCATCCTGGGTCTGGTCGCACCAGACGAGGGAGCAGTTCTGCTGGAACGGGGTGACGGGGACGGTGTGGTATTGCAGCATGCGGCGATTGTCGCGCGGCTGCGGATCGTCGGCGCTGCGGCGCGTTGCTTATTCAAAAACAATAGCTGCCAGCGCTTGTTAAACAAGCGCTGGAGGCATATTTCATGCAAAACGCATGTCGTCCGCCTGCAGCGCGGGTGCGATGGCCTCGCGCACATTGCGCACATGCTGCATGCCGGCGGCGTCGGCCGCGGCTGCGTCACCGGCCAGGATGGCCTGGCACATGGCCTGGTAGTCGCGCATGCGCACCTGCTGCAGCGTGGCGGGGCGGTGCTGGGCATAGACGATGGGCATGTGGATGGAGGGCAGCAGGCGGCGCAGCTCGCGGCTGCCGCTGGTGGCCAGCAGCGCGCGGTACAAGGCGCGTCGGGCGCTGGCAAAGCGGTCTGCATCCTGGCTGCGGTCGGCTTCGTGCAGTTGCTGTAGCGCCGCCTCGATGGGGGCGGTCGGTGCTCCCGCGGCAATCGCCCGCGCCGCGCTGCGCGCCAGCAGGCCGGTCATGCGCTCGGCCACGTCCAATACTTCCAGCGTTTCTTGCGCCGAAAGGCTGCGTATGGCGGCGCCCTTGTTGCGGTGCAAATCGACCAGTCCCTGCGCGGCCAGGCGCTGCAGTGCCTCGCGCACCGACGCGCGGCTGACGCCGAACTGCGCGGCCAGATCCACCTCGACCAGCCGCTGCCCGGGCACCAGGCGCTGCTGCGCCAGCCCCTGCACGATGCCGTGGAACACCGCGTCGGCGGCGGTCACGGGGGCGATTTCGGGAGCGTCGTCAGCGGGCTCGGGCGGCAGGGTGGGCAACATGGGCGGGCGGCAGGAAGGAGGACAAACATTATCACAGCGTGACAGGGCTTGTTTCCAATATTGTCTGACAATATCATCTGCAACGCGCCAGGCGTTCTGGCGCTTCATTTCAAAGAGGCCCTGCATGGACTTTTCCCTCTCCCCCGAGCTGCTCGCCTTGCGCGACAAGGTGCGGCAATTCATCGCCGAACAGGTGATTCCGCTGGAAAACGACGGGCGCCAGTCGCACCACGGCCCCGATGAGGCGCTGCGCAACGAGCTGGTGGCGCGAGCCCGGGCGGCCGGGCTGCTCACGCCCCACGCCTCGCGCGACATGGGCGGGCTGGGGCTGTCGCATGTCGCCAAGGCCGTGGTGTTTGAAGAGGCGGGCTACTCCTGGCTGGGCCCCACGGCGCTCAACATCCATGCGCCGGACGAAGGCAACATCCACCTGATGGAAGAGGTGGCCACGCCCGCGCAAAAAGAGCGCTGGCTGCGCGGCCAGGTGGCGGGGCAGTGGCGCTCATGCTTTGCCATGACCGAGCCCGCGCCCGGCGCCGGGGCCGATCCGTCCATGCTGGCCACCACGGCGGTGCGCGACGGTGACGACTACGTGATCAACGGCCGCAAATGGTTCATCACCGGTGCCGAAGGCGCGCACTACGCCATCATCATGGCGCGCATGGAGGACGGATCAGCCACCATGTTCCTGACCGACATGGGCCGGCCCGGCATCGTGCTGGAGCGCAACATGGACGCCATGGACAGCTGCTTTACAGGCGGCCACGGCGTGCTGCGCTTTGACAACCTGCGCGTGCCCGCCAGCGATGTGCTGGGCGAGATCGGCAAGGGCTTTCGCTACGCCCAGGTGCGCCTGGCGCCCGCGCGACTGACGCACTGCATGCGCTGGCTGGGCCAGGCACGCCGCGCGCACGACACGGCGCTGGCATACGCCCGCAAGCGCCACGCCTTCGGCAAGCCGCTGGCCGAACACGAGGGCGTGGGCTACATGCTGGCCGACAACGACATGGACATGCACACCGCGCGGCTGCACATCTGGCACACGGCGTGGCTGCTGGACCAGGGCGAGAAGTGCAACTTTGAGTCCAGCCGCGCCAAGGTGGTCTGCTCCGAGGCCGAATGGCGCGTGGTGGATCGCAGCGTGCAGATTCTGGGCGGCCAGGGCGTGACGGGCGAGACGCCCGTGATGCGCATCTTCACCGACATGCGCGCGTTTCGCATCTACGACGGCCCGAGCGAGGTGCACCGCTGGAGCATGGCGCGCAAGCTGGTGCACATGGCCGAAAAGGCCGAGGCCGAACTGCTGCACGAAGGAGGGGCTTGAGCATGGACAACGACGTGATGCAACGCTTTCGCCTGAACGGCAAGCGCGTGCTGGTGACCGGCGCCTCCAGCGGGCTGGGGCAGCACTTTGCCCGCCTGCTGGCGGCGCAGGGCGCCCAGGTGGCGTTGGCGGCGCGCCGCACCGACAAGCTGCAGGGCACGGTGGACGACATCAACGCCGCAGGCGGCCAGGCGCGGGCCTGCGCGCTGGACGTGACCGACAGCGCCAGCGTGCGCGCCTGCTTCGATGATCTGGCCGACTGGGGCGTGCCCGACGTGGTCATCAACAACGCCGGCGTGACCGTGACGCGCCCCCTGCTGGAGCAGACCGAGGCCGACTTCGACCAGGTGCTGGACACCAACCTCAAGGGCTGCTGGCTGGTGGCCACCGAGGCCGCGCGCCGCATGGTGGCGGCGGGCAAGGGCGGCTCAGTCGTCAACGTGGCGTCCATATTGGGCGAGCGCGTGGCGGGCGGCGTGGCACCCTATGCCATATCGAAAGCCGGCGTGATCCAGGCCACCAAGGCCATGGCGCTGGAGCTGGCGCGCCACCGCATCCGCGTGAACGCGCTGCTGCCCGGCTATGTGGTGACCGACCTCAATCGCGACTTTCTGGCCAGCGAGGCGGGCGACAAGCTGCGCAGCCGCATCCCCAGCCGCCGCTTTGGCGAGCTGAGCGACCTGGACGGCCCGCTGCTGCTGCTGGCCAGCGACGCGGGCGCCGCCATGTCCGGCGCCACCGTGGCCGTGGACGGCGCGCACCTGGTGAGTTCGCTATGACCGGCGCAGTGACCCATCTGCCGCTGGACGCCCTGGGCGACTACCTGCGCGCGCAGGGCCTGGCGGGCGCGGGCCCGCTGACCGCAACGGTGCTGGCGGGCGGACAATCCAACCCCACCTACCGCTTGACCACCGACGATGGGCGCCAGTACGTGCTGCGCAAAAAGCCCGACGGGCCGCTGATCGCATCCGCCCACGCTATCGACCGCGAATACCGCGTGATGCGCGCCCTGCAGGACACCGCTGTGCCGGTGCCGCGCATGCTGCATTACTGCGACGACTCGGCGTTGCTGGGCACACCGTTCTACGTGATGGAGTTCCTGCAGGGCCGGGTCTTCATGGACCAGTCCCTGCCCGGCATGCAGCCTGCAGAGCGCGGCGCCATCTACCGCGACATGAGCCGCGTGATTGCCGCGCTGCACGCCGTGGACTATGTCGCGGTGGGGCTGGGCGACTTCGGCAAGGTGGGCAACTACGTGGGCCGGCAGATCGCCCGCTGGTCGCGCCAGTGCCGCGAATCCACCGTGCCCATGAACGAGGCCATGCACCGCCTGATGGACTGGCTGCCCGAGCACCTGCCCGCAGGCGACGAGACCACGCTGGTGCACGGCGACTACCGGCTGGACAACCTGGTCTTTCACCCCACCGAGCCGCGCGTGATCGGCGTGCTGGACTGGGAGCTGTCCACCCTGGGCCACCCGCTGGCCGACCTGTCCTACCAGTGCATGTCCTGGCGCATTCCGCCGGCGCTGTGGCGCGGCATTGGCGGGCTGGACCTGGCGGCGCTGGGCATCCCGTCGGAGCAGGAATACGCAGGCTGGTACACCGCGGCCACCGGGCGCGACGCGGCCGGCGAGTGGGACTACTACCTGGCCTACAACCTGTTTCGCATGGCGGCCATCCTGCACGGCATCGCGCAGCGCGCGCAAGACGGCAACGCGGCATCGGCAGATGCGGTGGAGACCGGCGCCAAGGCCGGCCCGCTGGCCGAGCTGGGCTGGCAGGCCGCGCAGCGTTACATGGCGGGGCGGCGCTAATGGGGCAGCGCTAAGGGCGGTGGTTGCGGGGTGAGCCCGCAGGGTCATTGGTTGGTGGCCGCCGACACTTCCTGCAGCTCCGTCAGGCCCTGCAGCACCTTCTCGATGCCGTCCTGGCGCAGGGTTTTCATGCCTGCGCTCAGGGCCGCATGACGAATGTCCGCGGCCGATGCGCGGTGGCGTATCTGCTGGCGGATGGCTTCGCCGCTGAGCATCAGCTCGTGGATGCCAAGGCGCCCGTGGTAGCCGCTGGAGTCGCACTCGCTGCAGCCCCGGCGCTGCCACAGCGTGACCTGGCCGTCGGCCCGGCCATAGTCCTTGCGCCAGCGCGCGACCAGCGCGGTGCACGCCTCGGGGCAGTTGGATGCGCTGCTATCCAGGTATTGCGACGCCAGGGCCTGCAACTGCTCGTCGCTGGCGATGGCGGGTGTGCGGCAATGCGTGCACAGCCGCCGCACCAGGCGCTGCGCCAGTATGGCGAGCAGCGAGTCAGAAAAGTTGAACGGATCCAGCCCCATTTCCAGCAGCCGGGCCACGCTTTCGGGCGCGGAGTTGGTGTGCAGCGTGGACAGCACCAGGTGCCCGGTCAGCGAGGCCTGAATGGCGATGCGCGCGGTCTCCTCGTCGCGCATCTCGCCGATCATGATCACGTCGGGGTCGGCGCGCAAAAAGGTGCGCATGGCGTTGGCAAAGGTCCAGCCGATGCGGGCGTTCACCTGTACCTGGCGCAGGCCGCTTTGCGTGATCTCGATAGGATCCTCGGCCGTCCAGATCTTGCGGTTGGCCGTGTTGATGTCGCGGATCACCGAATGCAGCGTGGTGGTCTTGCCGCAGCCGGTGGGGCCCACCACCAGCACCAGCCCGTAAGGCTTCTTGACGGTGTCGCGCAGCGCCTGCAGGTTGGCCGGGGTCAGGCCGATGGCATCCAGCGGCAGCGGCTTGGCGCCCGCCAGCAGGCGCAGCACCACGTCCTCCAGCCCATGCGAGGTGGGCACGGTGACCACGCGCAGCTCCACGGGCGGCCCGCCGAAGCGGGCGAAGTCGATCTTGCCGTCCTGGGGCTTGCGGTGCTCCGAGATGTCCAGGTCGGCCATGATCTTCAGGCGCGCCACCATGGCATAACGAAAGCGTGCAGGCAACTCCAGGTAGGGCACCAGATCGCCATCGACGCGCAGACGCACCCGCACGTTGCCGGGTGCGGGCTCGGTCTCGATGTGGATGTCGGATGCGCGGTGGGCAATGGCCTCGTCGATGATGGAATTGATCAGCCGCACCAGGGTGTTGTCGGACTCGGTGACCACGCTGGCCGTGGCGGCGTCGGTGTCCGGCACGGTGCTGCGCAGGTCGCTGGCCAGCTGCTGCGAGCTGGGCCGCGCGGCCAGCGCGTGGCCGTTGCGCGGCGCCGCGCCTGCCTGCGACGGGCTGTCGCCTGCGGGCGCGCTGTAGGCCCGGGCAATGGCAGGCATCAGCGAGCCGGGCGCCGCCTGCAGCGCCAGCACGCGGCGCTGGCTGAGAAAGCGCAGCTCGTCGAGCAGCGCGCGGTCGTGCGGGTCGGACATCAGCAGCACCAGCGCATCTTCGCGCGCCACCAGCGGCAGCACCGACTCGCGCTCGGCCACGGAACGCGGCACCAGGGCCAGCGCCACTGGGTCCGGCTGCAGGTGGCCGGGGTGCACCACGTATTCGCCCAGCCATGCAGCGATGGCCTGGCGCAGTGCGTCCTGGGTCAAAAGCCCTTCTTCCACCAGAATCTGGCCCACCAGCGGCAGGGCGCCCAGCTGGCGCTCATCGCGCTGGCGCTGCAGGGCATGCTGCAGATCGTCAGGCCGTATCAGGCCCGCGTTGACCAGGGCCTCGCCCAGGTGCTGGGCCTTGCCCACGGCAGGGTGCGAGGAGTTGGCCAGCTGCCACACCTCTTGCGCGGTGCGCGGTTCAAAATAAAGGCCGGGCGCAGAACTTTGCAGGCAGGGATCCATTGCACAAATCTGGGGGGCTGTAACGTTTTGTGATGTTACGGCATCCATTCGTAGCCGATGGTGACGGGTGCATGGTCGCTGAACTTTCGACCTTTGTAGATCTCTTCGGTGCGTGCCAGCGCAGCGATGGCGGGGGTTGCCAGATGGTAGTCCAGCCGCCACCCCACGTTGTTGGCGTAGGCCTGGCCGCGATTGCTCCACCATGTGTAGCAGGCGTCCGTCGTCTGCGGTTGCAGTTGACGGTAAACGTCCACCAGGCCGCCACCAGCGTCAGATGTGTGCAACAAATTTGTCATCCAGGCCCGTTCTTCGGGCAGAAAACCACTGTTTTTCTGGTTGCTGCGCCAGTTCTTCAGGTCGATCTGCTGATGGGCGATGTTGATGTCGCCGCACAAGATGAACTCGCGTTCGGCTTTCAGACGCATCAAGTGCGGGCGGAATTCATCAAGAAAGCGAAACTTGGCCTGCTGGCGCTCCTCGCCCGACGAGCCGCTGGGGAAGTAGGCGCTGATGATCGACAGGCGGCGCGCCGGCGTGTCAAAGCGCAGCTCGACATAGCGGCCCTCCAGGTCGAACTCGCTGGAGCCATACCCGATGACCACATCGCTGGGTTCATGGCGCGCGTAGATGCCCACGCCGGAGTAGCCCTTCTTGGCCGCAAAATGAAAGTGACCCTTCAGCCCGGCGAGTTCTTCGAAGCGCCCTTGCATGTCGGCCGACTGGGCCTTGAGCTCCTGCACGCAAATACAATCCGGCCGGTTTTGGGCGATCCATTCCTCGACCCCCTTGGACGCGGCCGAGCGAATGCCATTGAGGTTGAGACTGGTTAATTTGAACAAGGATGTATCCATGGTGACAGACAGCGCGCAGACAGTGGAGCAAGGATTGAACCCGGCCCGCCTGGCGCAGGATTTCGTGCGATTTGCTGTGGATTCAGGAGTGCTGCGCTTTGGTGAATTCAAGACCAAGGCAGGCCGCATGAGCCCGTATTTCTTCAACGCTGGCCTGTTTGACGACGGCGCCAAGCTGGGGCAGCTGGCGCAATTTTATGCACAGGCCCTGCTGGCCAGCGGCATCGAGTTCGACATGGTTTTCGGCCCCGCGTACAAGGGCATCCCGCTGGCGGCCACCGTGGCCGTCGAACTGGCGCGCCTGGGTAAAAACGTGCCCTTTGCCTACAACCGCAAAGAGGCCAAGGACCACGGCGAGGGCGGCACGCTGGTGGGCGCGCCCCTGCGGGGCAGGGTGCTCATCATCGACGACGTGATGAGCGCGGGCACCGCCGCGCGCGAGTCCATCGCGCTGATCCGCGCCGCGGGCGCCACGCCGCACGCCATCGCCATTGCGCTGGACCGCCAGGAAAAGGCCACCGAAAACGGCCAGGACGTGGAGCACAGCGCCGTGCAGTACGTGCGCCGCGAACTGGGCATGCAGGTCTGTACTATCGCCAGGCTGGCAGACTTATTGCAATACCTATCGGCAAGCGGTGGTGATGCGCAAATGCACCAGCACCACGAGCGCGTGCTGGCCTATCGCCAGCGCTACGGTGTGAACGACTGACGCGGCGAAAGCAGCAAAGGGGTATGGGTTTGAAAGCAGGCACACGACACGCGGGCTGGTTCATGGCATGGGCTGCCATCGCAGCGTTGGGCGTGGCCCCGGCCTGGGCGCAGTCTGGCAAACCCGTGCAAGAGGTCTACACCTGCATCGACAAAAGCGGCCGGCGCATCACGGCCGACCGCCCCATTGCCGACTGCGTGGACCGCGAGCAGCGCATCCTGGATCACACCGGCACCGAGCGCCGACGCATCGGCCCCACGCTGACCGACCATGAGCGCGCAGCCCTGGAGGCGCAGCGCCGCAAAGAAGCCCAGGAGCGCGCGCGCATTGCCGAAGAGCGCCGCCGCGAGCGCGTGCTGATGGCGCGCTACCCCGACGAAGCCGCGCACCTGAACGAACGCGAGTCGGCCATCACCCAGGTGGACCAGGTGATCGCCGTGGCCCGCAAGCGCATTGCGGACCTGCAAACCGAGCGCAAGCGCATCGACGCCGAGCTGGAGTTCTACCAGCGCAACCCCGCCAAGGCGCCCCTGAAGCTGCAGCGCCAACTGGCCGAAAACGACCAGGCCATGGACGAGCAACTGCGCTTTCTGACCACGCAAGACCAGGAAAAGCGCCGCATCCACCAGCGCTTTGACGCCGAGCTGGCCCAGCTGCGTCAGCTGTGGGCGGCGCAGCGGGCCGGGGCATCGCCCGTCGCGCCGTCGTCCAGCGAGGGGCGCTGACCGGCAGCGGCCGCAGCATACCGGGCACAGCGGGCCAAAGCGGCCAAAGAAAAAGCTCCCCAACTGGGGAGCTTTCATTTTGATAGCAGCTAGCGCTTGATTTGAGCGGGCTTCAGGCCAATTTGGCCTTCAAAAGATCATTGACTTGCTGGGGGTTGGCCTTGCCCTTGCTGGCCTTCATGACCTGGCCCACCAGGGCGTTGAAGGCTTTGTCCTTGCCGGCCTTGTACTGCTCGACGTTGGCGGGGTTGGCGGCAATCACCTCGTCGATGATTGCCTCCAGCGCGCCGGTATCTTGAATCTGCCGCAGGCCCTTGGCGTCGATCACGGCGTCCACATCGCTGCCTTCACCGGTCCACAGCGCGTCAAACACCTGCCTGGCGGCGTTGTTGCTGATGGTGGCATCCTGGATGCGGCCGATCAGCGCGGCCAGCTGCCGGCTGCTGACCTTCACAGCGTCCATGCCGATTTCTTCCTGGTTCAGGCGGCGCGAGATCTCGCCCATCACCCAGTTGCTGGCCAGTTTGGGCTGGCCGCAGCCTTTGGCCGCATCCTCGAAATAGGCCGCCATGGCCTGGCTTTGCGTGAGGGTGGTGGCGTCGTACTCGGGCAGGCCGTACTGCTGCACGAAGCGCGCGGCCATGGCGCGCGGCAGCTCGGGCATGCGGGCCTTGATCTCGTCGATCCATGGGGCGGCGATCCGCAGCGGCGGCAGGTCGGGATCGGGGAAATACCGGTAGTCGGCCGAGTCTTCCTTGCTGCGCATGGCGCGTGTTTCGCCCGTGTCGGGGTCGAACAGCACGGTGGCCTGACTGATGGCGTGGCCGTCTTCCAGCTGCTCGATCTGCCAGCGGATCTCGTAGTCGATCGCCTGCTGCATGTTCTTGAAGCTGTTCAGGTTCTTGATCTCGCGGCGCGTGCCCAGGGGCTGGCCGGGCTTGCGCACCGAGACGTTGGCGTCGCAGCGGAAGCTGCCCTCTTGCATGTTGCCGTCGCAGATGCCGATCCAGGTGACGATCTTGTGCAGCTCGCGGGCGTAGGCCACGGCCTCTTCGCTGCTGCGCATGTCGGGCTCGGTCACGATCTCCAGCAGCGGCGTGCCCGCGCGGTTCAGGTCGATGCCGGACTGGCCGATGAAGTCCTCGTGCAGCGACTTGCCGGCGTCCTCTTCCAGGTGGGCGCGCACCAGGCGCACTGATTTCTTCTCGTCGCCCAGAAAGAACGACACCTCGCCGCCTTGCACCACCGGAATCTCGAACTGGCTGATCTGGTAGCCCTTGGGCAGGTCGGGGTAGAAGTAATTCTTGCGGGCAAAAATGCTCTCTGGCGCAATGTGGGAGCCCAGGGCCAGTCCCAATTTGATAGCGCAGGCCACGGCCTCGCGGTTCATCACCGGCAGGGTGCCGGGCAGCGCGAGATCGACGGCGCAGGCCTGGGTGTTGGGCTCGGCGCCAAAGGCGGTGCTGGCGCGGCTGAAGATCTTGCTGTGGGTGGCGAGCTGGGCGTGGGTCTCGAAGCCGATGACGACTTCGTAGCCGTGGATGAGTTTGCTGGTCATATTCACAGGCCTGTGGGCTGGCGAAGGTGAAAGTCGGTCGCCTGCTGCAGGCGGTGCGCGGCATTGAGCAGGCGCGCTTCGCTGAAGTAGTTGCCGATGAGCTGCAGGCCCACGGGCATGCCGTGCGCGCCAAAGCCCGCCGGCACGCTCATGCCGGGCAGTCCGGCCAGCGAGGCGGGCAGGGTGAAGATGTCGGCCAGGTAGTCGGCCAGCGGGTCGCTGCGATGCTCGCCGAGCTTCCAGGCCACGCTGGGCGATACCGGGCCGGCGATCAGGTCGCAGCTTTGGAAGGCTTGCTGGAAGTCTTCAGCGATCATGCGGCGGATTTTTTGCGCCTGCAGATAGTAGGCGTCGTAGTAGCCATGCGAGAGCACGTAGGTGCCGGTCATGATGCGGCGCTTGACCTCATCGCCAAAGCCCTGGGCACGCGTCTTTTTGTACATGTCCACCAGGTCGGTGTAGTCCTTGGCGCGGTAGCCGAACTTCACGCCGTCAAAGCGGCTCAGGTTGGACGACGCCTCGGCCGGCGCGATGATGTAGTACACCGGGATCGACAGCTCGGTGCGCGGCAGGCTGATGGGCACCAGCCTGGCCCCCAGCTTTTCGT
>NZ_JBFWLZ010000051.1:0-9014 GCF_050251835.1 Diaphorobacter sp.
GCGGGCAGGGGCGCAATGCCTCAGTTATTGCCCAGGGCAATGCCTTCGCGCCGCGGGTCGGCGCCACCGGCATAGGTGCCGGCACCCGGGTTGCGCGCCAGCAGGCCTGCGCTGCCGTCGTCGCGCCAGCCGTTGAAGACCACGCCGTGCAGGCCGCTGGTGAAGCTGTCGGTCTGCGCCACGGTGTGGCCGCGGGCCTTGAGGCCTTCGCGGATGGCGGCGGTGTCAATCAGCGAGCCTTTTTCAATCGATGTGGTGGCGTTGGTCTGGGCACCGAAGTTGGGCAGGTTGATGGCCTGCTGCACGTTCAGCTTCCAGTCGATCATGCCGATCAGGCTCTTGGCGGTGTACTGGATGATGGCGCTGCCGCCCGGCGAGCCGATGGCGGCCTCCAGGTCGCCCGTGCCGGCGTTGAACACCAGCGTGGGCGCCATCGAGCTGCGTGGGCGCTTGCCGGGCTCCACGCGGTTGGCGATGGGCTTGCCGGCCGCGTCGGTGGCGGTGAAAGAGAAGTCGGTCAGCTGGTTGTTCAGCAGGAAGCCGCGCACCATTTGCAGGCTGCCAAAGCCGTTTTCGATGGTGGTGGTCATCGACACGGCGTTGCCCGCGCCATCCACGATCGACAGGTGGCTGGTGGACGGCAGGTTCAGCGATGTGTCGGCCCCGCGCGGCTGCACCATGTCGGGCGGCGTGCCTGCCACGGGCGTGCCGATGGTGGTTTGCATGCTGATCAGGCTGGCCCGGCTCTTGAGGTAGTCGGCGTTGATCATGCCGGCCTGCGGCACGTTGACAAAATCAGGGTCGGCCACGTACAGGGCGCGGTCGGCATAGGCCAGGCGGTAGGCCTCGGAGATCAGGTGCACCGAATCGAGCGTGTTCGGCCCCAGGCCCGCCAGGTTGAAGTTTTGCAGGATGCCCAGCGTCTGCAGCACCGCCAGCCCGCCGGAGCTGGGCGCGGGCATGCCGCAGATGCGGTACTGCACGCGGTACACCCCGCACACCGGCTCGCGCACCTTGTGGGTGTAGCCGCTCAGGTCCTGCAGTGACAGCGTGCCCGGATTGGTGGGGTGCTGGTTCACCTTGTTCACGATGTCCTGCGCAATGGCGCCCCGGTAGAACGCATCGGCGCCGCCGACGGCAATCGCCTTGAGCGTGGCGGCGAATTCGGGGTTCTTCAGCAGGGTGCCAGCCGCCTTGGCGCTGCCGTCGGCATTCAGGAAATAGCTGGCGCCGGGCTCACCCTGCGCCTTGATGCGCGCCGCCGATCCCGCAATCGACACACTCATGCGCGGCGAAATCGCAAAGCCTTCTTCGCTGAGCTGGATGGCGGGCTCGAACAAATCCTTCCAGGGCAGCTTGCCGTGGGCCTTGTGCGCGGCCTCCAGCATCCGCAGCAGGCCGGGCGTGCCGACCGAGCGCCCGCCATCCACAGCGGCCAGAAAGCCCAGCGGCTTGCCGGCGCCGTCCAGAAACAGGTCGGGCTTGGCGTTGCGCGGCGCGGTCTCGCGCCCGTCGTAGGCCAGTACCTTGTTGCCGCCCTTGTCGAAGTGCAGCAGAAAAGCCCCGCCGCCGATGCCCGATGACTGCGGCTCGACCAGATTCAGCACCATCTGCGTGGCAATGGCCGCATCGATCGCGCTGCCGCCGCGCGCCAAAATGGCCACCCCCGCCTGCACGGCCAGCGGATTGGCGGCCGAAACCATGTCCCGGTCGGCATAGGCAATTGCCTTGGCCGTATAGCCCGAGGGTGGCTCCGGCGGGACAAATTGCTCCGAAGGCTCTGCCGTTGGGCCATCGCTGCCGCCGCAGGCCGTCAGCACGGCCAGTGCCGCCGCACTCAGGTAAACCAGCGAATAACGCCGACTCAGGGAATAGGTTGCCATTGCGACTCCTGAAAAAAAGTGAGCGAGGGCGCAGCGTAGGCCTAAAGCCGGGCGCTGTCACAAAACTGACGCGCTGATTCGTTAGGGGAATCCCGCAACGGGCTACCGTTTGCGGCTGCCCGGCGATGGGGCCGCAAGGCCTCAATGCCGTACGTGGTATCCACAACGCAGCCGGGGTTGCGTCATGGCTCCTGCGGTGGTTCAATCGGCGCCTTCGAAGGGGAGTAGCTCCCGGCGCTGGGCCTTCGCGCTGCATCTGCGCGCGGGCTGCAGGGCTTTCGGTCTGTCGTCAGTACGAAGCGTCCCGCTTCCGGCAGCCCGGGTTCGCCGCGCGCGCATGGGCCGCAGGCGGGCCGAGCAAGACCTTTGACGGCCCTGCGGGGTTGATCAAGGCTGCCCTTTCCCGTGCGCAATGCAACCCGTGCAGGCGGACAAGTCTTCGGTCACCGCGCAGTGCTTTCTGTGCGCAGGCTTGCCGTCACTGACTGCAGTGGCGCAAGCCTGCTTTTGGTTACTGATAACGAGGACTTTATGGAATTTCTGACTTCGCCCGAGTTCTGGGTTGCGCTGGGGCAGATCATCATCATCGACATCCTGCTGGGCGGCGACAACGCCGTGGTCATCGCCCTGGCCTGCCGCAAGCTGCCGCCCGCGCAGCGCACCAAGGGCATCATCTGGGGCACGGCCGGCGCCATCATCTTGCGCGTGGTGCTGATCGCCTTTGCCATGACGCTGCTGAACCTGCCGTTCCTGAAGGTGGTGGGCGCCATCTTGCTGGTGTGGATCGGCATCAAGCTGATCGCCCCCGACGAAGACGGCCACGGCAACGTGGCCGAGAGCGACAAGCTGCTGGCCGCCATCAAGACCATCATCGTGGCCGACCTGGTGATGAGCGTGGACAACGTGATCGCCATTGCCGGCGCTGCGCAGAACGCGGGCGACCACTCGCTGCTGCTGGTGGTGCTGGGCCTGCTGATCTCCATCCCGATCATCGTGTGGGGCAGCCAGCTGGTCATCAAGCTGATGGAGCGCTTCCCCATCATCATCGTCGCCGGCGGCATGCTGCTGGGCTGGATTGCCGGCGGCATGCTGGTCAGCGACCCTGCCCTGGCCAACCCCGACAAGTGGCAGTGGATGTTCAAGCTGGAGCAATCCGACACCCTGAAGTACGCCGCCAGCGTGGCCGGCGCACTGCTGGTGCTGGCGGTCGGCAAGGCCATCGTGGCCCGCCGCGAGCAGACGGTGCCTGCCCAGCACGGCTGACCTTGTGCGCCATCTGCCCGGGGTTTGCACCCCGGGCAACCGCGCACAGCGCCCCACCCAAGGAGTCAACATGCGACTGTTGTTCAAATGGTTGTTGAGTGCAGCCGCCCTGCTGTGCGTGGCCTACCTCTACAGCGGTGTCGAGGTGCGCAGCTTTGGAGCGGCGCTGATTGCGGCCTTTGTCATCGGCCTGTTCAACGCGGTGCTGCGCCCGGTGCTGGTCATCCTCACGCTGCCGGTCACCATCGTCACCGTGGGGCTGTTTCTGTTCGTCATCAACGCGCTGATGTTCTGGGCTGCCGCCTCGGCGCTGGGCGACGGCTTCCAGGTACGCGGATTCACGGCAGCGCTGATCGGCTCGCTGATCTATTCGGTGCTGGGCCTGCTGATCGAGTCAGCGCTCGGCCGCCTGTTCTTTCAGAAGTGACTCCACGGCGCGCAGCCGCGTGTCGATGATCGACAGCTCGATGTAGTCGCCTGCCGCGCTGCCCCCGCGGGCCGGGTTGCGCGCCAGATCCTGCCCGGCCTTGAAGCGGTCCACCGCGGCGGCGTAGTCGTAGCGCGCGGCATGGGCCTCGGCTTCGGCGCGCACGGCGCGCAGCAGCTGCCCCTGCTGCTGCCACACCTGCGCCAGCGCCTGCCACGCCGCCGCGTCGCGCGGGTGCGTGGCCACCCAGGTTTGCAGCGGCCCGGCCATCTCTGCCGCCGCACCCGTGCGCAGCAGCGCCTGGGTGCGCAGCAGCAGCTCGGGCCGTCCCGGCGCCGCCTCGGCCGCCCTGGCGACCCCCGTCTCTCCTGCAGAACCTGCCGCGCCGGCCCGCCGGGCGCCATCCAGCACCACGCTGCCTTGCAGGTAGGACAGGGCAGCGGGCGCGTTGCCGGCGGACAGTTCCAGCTCTGCGCCCAGCAGGCGCGCCAGGCGCGCTGCTGCCTTGCCGTCATGGCCATCGCCGCCATGCAAAGCGCGGGGCAAGTCATTTTGCAAACCGCGCAGGCATTTGCGCGCCGTGGCCATGTCGCCCAGCTGCACCGCGCTGAGGGTGGCCGCGTACCAGGCCGCCACGCGCTCGGGCATGGGCCGCGCGGCAAAACCGGCGTCCTGCGGCTCGGCCACCCACTGGCGCCAGGTGTCCACGCCGGGGCGCATCAGCACGCGCGCGCGCGCAGCCATCATCAGGTGATCGAGCGTGGCGGGCGCGGGCTGCGCAGCGCCCTGCGGAATGCGGCTGTGCATGTCGGCAATGCGCTGGGTGGTCAGCGGGTGGCTGCGCAGGTAGGGCCAGCTGCCGTTGTCGTTGATGCGGTTGGCCTGCTGCAGCTTGTCGAACATGCTGACAAAGCCCTGGGGCGCAAAGCCTCCGGGCTCCATCAGGCCGTAGCCCACGCGGTCGGCCTCGCGCTCCATTTCGCGCGAGAAGTTGAGCTGGTTTTGCACCGCCAGCGCCTGGCCACCCACCACCAGCGCCTGCGCCGCCTCGGGGCTGCGGCTGGCGGCCAGCGCGCCCAGAATCATGGTGCCCAGCATCAGCGGCGTCTGGCGGCCCTGCTGGGCGATCAGGCGGGCGATGTGGCGCTGGGTAACGTGGCTGATCTCGTGCGCCAGCACCGACGCCAGCTCGTCGCGCGTGCCCACCACGCCGATCAGCCCCAGATGCACGCCAAAGTAGCCGCCGGGCAGCGCAAACGCGTTCACCGTGCGGTCGCGTCCCAGCAGAACCTCCCAGGCGAAGCGCTCGCGCAGCTCGGGCGCCAGCTCGCCGCGGGCCTGGGCGGCCTGCAGCAGCGCCTGGAACAGGCCCTGCACATATTCATGCAGCACCGCGTCGTCGATGTAGTCCGGGTCGCGGTACAGCTGGCGGATGATGCTGTCGCCCAGCTTGCGCTCGGCGCTGGTGGTCATCTCGGCGCCATCGCCCATCATGGGCAGCTGCGGCTGGGCCACGGCCAAGGGGGCCTGTGCCGTGCCGGTTGCTATTAAAAAAGTAGCTGCTAGCGCCCTAGAAATAAGAGCTAAAGGCCATTTAGGCTTGTGATACTGCACGGGGTTCCTCCGCCCGACTGGCCGGGCATGCCGCATGCCGCGGCCATCAACACATGGCCGTATGATGCCGCGCACCCGCGAATGTTTCGCGCCTGATCGCCGACTTGTCAGCCTGCCAGCCATGAACGCTTCCGCCACGCCCGCCACCCCGCTCACCCACTTCGACGCCCAGGGCCAGGCCCACATGGTGGATGTGGGCGCCAAGCCCGCCACCCACCGCACGGCCGTCGCCACCGGCCGCATCGAGATGCAGCCCGCCACGCTGGCGCTGGTGCAGTCGGGCACGGCCAAAAAGGGCGACGTGCTGGGGGTGGCGCGCATTGCCGCCATCATGGCTGCCAAGCGCACCAGCGATTTGATTCCGCTGTGCCATCCGCTGGCCCTGACCCGCGTGGCCGTTGACTTTGAACTGCTGCCCGCGCACAACGCCGTGCAATGCACCGCCACCGTCGAGACCGTGGGCCCCACGGGCGTGGAGATGGAAGCCCTCACCGCCGTGCAGGTGGCGCTGCTCACCATCTACGACATGTGCAAGGCCGCCGACAAGCGCATGGTGATGACCGGCGTGCAGGTGCTGGAAAAGCACGGGGGCAAATCAGGCAGCTTTGTGGCCTGATTTCAAGCCAAAACAACCTGCAACCCAGGTGGGATAAGCGCTAGTAGCTATTTTTTGTATAGCTACTGAATGCTTGCAGGCGCGTTCACACCTTCTCAGGTTAGCCGCCGCGGCGCTGCCCGCACGGGGCCGGTGCGCTGGGCGGCGGCCTGCTCGCGCTGGCGTTCACGATCGCGCTGGCGCTCGAACTTGCGCAGCTCCTTGTCGTTGCGCCGGATGTGCAGCGACAGCCAGTCGCGTAGCGCCGTGGACAACTGCGATGCGACGGTGATGCCGCCGCCCTGCAGCCGCTGCTGCAGCTCGTCCAGCCGGTTGACGAAAGCTTCGTGGCCCTGTTTGTGCCGCTCCAGGTCAGGAAAGCCCAGGCGCGCCATCAGGGCCTCTTCGCGGGCCAGGTGCTCGCGCGTGCTGGTGATCACGCGCTGCAGTATCGATGCCACCACGCTGTGCCCGGCCCCCTGGCTGGTGGCGGAGTGCAGTTCGTTGACCTGATCGACCAGCAGCTTGTGGTCTTCGTCGATGGGGCCGCCGTCGATGACCATGTCGTCCGCCCATTCAAAGTAAGCCATGTCTGCTCCTCTTTATGCGCGGGTCAGGGACAGCGGCTGGCGATCGCCTGCGCCCTGCATCTTGAACACGTCCACGGCGCGCACCAGCGCCTGGGCCTGGGCCTGCAGCGCCTGGGCGGCGGCGGCGGCCTCTTCAACCAGGGCAGCGTTTTGCTGCGTCACCTGATCCATCTGGCCCATGGCCTGGTTGATCTGCTCGATGCCGTGGGTCTGGTCCTGGCTGGCTTCGCTGATCTCGTTCATGATGTCCGCCACGCGGCGCACGCTGACGACGATCTCGTCCATGGTGCTGCCCGCCTTTTCCACCTGCATGCTGCCGGTGCTGACGTTGCTGACCGACTCCTCGATCAGTGCCTTGATCTCCTTGGCTGCGCCCGCGCTGCGGCCCGCCAGCGAGCGCACCTCGGAGGCCACCACTGCAAAGCCGCGGCCTTGCTCGCCAGCGCGCGCGGCTTCCACGGCGGCGTTCAGCGCCAGGATGTTGGTCTGGAAGGCAATGCCGTCGATGATGCCGATGATGTCGGCAATCTTGCGCGACGAAGTGTTGATGGCCTCCATGGTGTGCACCACCTCGGTGACCACGGCGCCGCCGCGCACGGCCACCTGCGATGCCGACTCGGCCAGCTGCGCGGCGTGCTTGCCGCTGTCGAAGTTCTGGCGCACGGTGCCCGCCAGCTCCTGCATGGCGGCGGTTGTCTGCTCCAGCGCGCTGGCTTGTTCCTCGGTGCGGCTGGACAGATCCAGGTTGCCGCTGGCGATCTGCGACGTGGCGGTGGCAATTGCGTTGCTGCCGCTGCGCACCTCGCCCACGATGCCCACCAGGCCCTGATCCATATCGCGCAGCGCCTGCAGCAGCTTGCCTGTTTCGTCGGCAAAGCCCGTTTCGATCGTGTTGCCCAGGTGCCCGCCGGCAACGGCCTGCGCCACATGCACGGCCTGCGCCATGGGTGTGGTGATCGACAGCGTGATGCGCCAGGCCATTGCCACACTGAGTACCAGCGCGGCCAGGCCCAGCGCGATCATGGTCCAGCGCGAGGTGTTGGCACTCTTTTCGGCATTGGCGCCGGCCGTTTGTGCCACCTTTTTCTCCAGCTGGGCCAGCTCTTCGCAGGCCTGCGAGATGATGGCCAGCTGCACCACCGTGACGGTTTTCAGTTCTTGCTGCGCTTGTTCGTCCTGGCCCGCATCCAGCAGCTCCTGAAACCGCTGCTGCGATTTGACATAAATCTGCCGCGCCTGCTCGGCCTTATCCAAAAGCGCCCGTGCCTGTGGAAGCTTGACGGTGTCGTTCAGCAGCTTGAATGCCGCCACGAACCGTTCGCGCTCTTGCATGATTTCCTGGCGCAGCCGCTGGCGCTCCTGGGGCGTGCTGACCACCTGCTGCACCGTGCGCCGGGCGTTGGCTGCGGCAATCAGGCTCAGCGTGCTGGAGGCCTCGGTCTTGGCCCACTCCTCATCAAGGATGTGGTGGGTGGTGTCAATCATGCTGCCCATGCGCAGCACCGCAATGACCACGATGCCCAGCATCACCGCGATGAGCGCGCCAAATGCCAGGCCCAGGCGAGGGCCGATGCGCAGGCTGCGCAAGGAAAGGATGTGGGTAGAAGATTGCGTCATTGCGGTAGCCAGGCGGTACTTTTGAGGATGGGTTGAAGAAAAACAGTAAAAAATACCAAGAAGCCGGAGGCAAAACCAAGCCGTAAAAAAACCGCGCGCAACGGTGCGGAAAGCCATGGAAAACCGCTCTGTAATAAGTAACTGCGAGAATTTCCCGCGGCTTGCGTGAAACGTCTTGGCATCCGGCGGCGCTTTTTTACCGGCATCCCGGCACATTGGCGGCCGATCAGCGCACACACATTGCATCGTAATGTGTGTGCTGCATTGTGCAAGGCCGTGTAAAAAAATGTGCAGGGTGCTGCGCGTTTCTTGATGCCAGTCAAGCCTGTCTTCGCGTAAAGCGTTGAGCATTGACTGTTGTTGCTTTCTCATTCACTCAAGGATTTTTCGATGATCATGGATTCGACACCAGACAGCGAACAGCTGCGGGAGCGCCAGCGCCAGGCTGCCCAGGCCCTTGACGAGACAGTGCACACCCAGCTGTCGCGCGCCTTTAGCGGCCTGTCGCCCATTGCCCTGGCCCTGGCGCATGCCGACTGGGCCCTGCACCTGATGGCCTCGCCGGGGCGCCAGGCCGTGCTGGCCCAGCAGGCCCTGGATTTGTCCCTGCAGGCCTGGAATGCGTCGCTGCCCCAGTCTGGCGAGCCGCATGAGGAGAAAGACGCGCGGTTTACCGACCCCTCGTGGAATCACTGGCCGTTTCGCGCGTTCAAGGCCGGCTACAAGGCGACAGACGCCTGGTGGCGCGCGGCGGCGCAGCAAGGCGGCGGCATCTCCAGGCACAACCAGCACCTGGTCAACTTCTTTACCGGCCAGGCGCTGGAGGCCATCTCGCCGTCCAACTGGCTCTTCACCAACCCCGAAGTGTTGAATGCGGCCCAGGCCAGCCGGGGCGCCACGCTGCAAGACGGCATGCAGTTCTTCATGAAGGATTTGCAGGAGATGCTGAGCGCAGGCCCCGACACGGACCCCCAAGACCTGCCGCCCCTGAAATTTGCGGTGGGCAAGGATGTGGCCGTGACGCC
>NZ_JBFWLZ010000051.1:9114-13619 GCF_050251835.1 Diaphorobacter sp.
GTCTATCTCGGCTCGCGCGGCCTGCTGTGGGGCCGCAACACGCACCGCTACCTGATGGGCGAAGACGACGCCAGTTTCGACCTGATGAGCTGGAACGCCGACACCACCCGCCTGCCCGCGCGCATGCATTCCGAATACCTGTCGTCGCTGTTCCTGAACAACGCCCTGGCCACGGGCCATTACCGCGTGGGCGGTGTGAGCGTGGCGCTGATGGACATCCACGCCCCCATGCTGGTGGTGGGCACCACGCGCGACCATGTCTCGCCCTGGCGCTCGGTGTACAAGATCCACCTGCAAACCGACACCCACGTCACCTTCATCCTGGCGGCGGGCGGGCACAACGCGGGCATCGTCTCCGAGCCGGGGCGCCCGCGCCGCAGCTACCAGATTGCCGCCACCGAGGACGGTCACGGCTGGGTCAGCCCCGATGAGTGGGAAGCCAATGCCCCCGTGCGCGAGGGCTCGTGGTGGGAAGCCATGGACGCCTGGCTCAAGGAGCGCTCGGGCGAGCCCGTGGCGCCCCCGGCAATCGACCCGGCCACCGTGCTGTGCGACGCCCCCGGTGAGTACGTCATGGTGCGATATGCCGACTGACCAACGCGACGCGGACGACCCGATCGAAGACCAGCTGCGCCGCATGAGCGACGCGGTTTGCGATCTGAGCGCCCGCATTGCCAGGCTGGCCAGCTACCTGGGTGTGAACCTGGAAAGCGAGGCCGAGCTTGAACGCGTGCTCCATAGCGACGCAGCCCAGCCGCCCATTCCCGACCGCCGCGTCAACCCCGACCGGCGGGCAGTGCCGCGCACCGGCATGACCGCAGACCGCCGCAAAAGCCACCTGCACGAAGAGCTGCGCGGCCTGCTGGTATTGCGTTACGGCGTGGCCAGCAGCTATGTGGAGCGCGTGGGGGTGGATGCCGCGCGTCACATTCTGGTCATGGCGCAAGAGCAACTTGTGCGCGAAGGCTTCAGGCAAGGCGCGGACGGCGCCGGCCTGAAGCGGCTCTTCGAACAGGACTGACCCCGTATCGCTGATCTCCCGACCGGGCTGGCACAAGCGCAGTCCCGAGCCCTCCCATGTCTCCCAACCTAGTCAACCTATGAACAACCTACCCGAAGCATTTAGTCTGACCGGCAAAAAAGGCCTGATCCTGGGCGTGGCCAACAACAGCTCGATTGCCTGGGGTTGCGCCCGGCTGTTTCACGACATGGGCGCCGAGCTGGTGGTCACCTGCCTCAATGACAAGGCCCGCAAATACGTCGAGCCCCTGACGCAGCCCCTGGGCATCGATCTGGTCAACTGCGACGTCGAGCAAGACGGCCAGCTGGAAGCTGCCGTGGACAGCGCGGTCAAAAAGTTCGGCAAGCTGGACTTCGTCATCCACTCCATCGCATGGGCGCCGCTGCAGGACCTGCATGGCGACGTGGTGGACAGCTCGCGCGAGGGCTTTGCCCGCGCGGTGAACGTGTCGTGCCATTCGTTCGCGGAGGTCGCCAAACTGTGCGCGCCGCACATGCCCGACGGCGGCAGCATGCTGGCCATGACCTACCTGGGCTCCAGCGAAGCGGTGCCCCGCTACGGCCTGATGGGCCCCATCAAGGCGGCGCTCGAATCCATGGTGCGCTACATGGCGGTCGAGCTGGGCGGCAAGAACATCCGCGTGCACGCTGTCTCGCCCGGCCCCATCCTCACGCGGGCCTCGTCGGGCATTGCCGAATTTGACTCGCTCATGGCCACGGCCCGCGCCAAGGCGCCGCTGCAGCGCCTCGTCAACCTGGAAGAAATCGCGCAGCTCAGCGCCTTCCTGTGCACCGACGCCGCCTCCGGCATGACCGGACAGACCATTTTTGTGGACGCGGGCGTCCACGCCGTAGATTGAACAGGACACGCGCCATGAACAACCACAACCACGATCTCGAAACCGAATGGATGGAGAACGTCACCTATGACGAGCTGAGCGTGGGCCAGAGCGCACGCCTGCTGCGCACCGTGACGCTCGAAGACATCCAGGCCTTTGCCGCCGTCTCGGGCGACATCAATCCCGCCCACCTGAACCCCGAGTACGCAGACGCCACCATGTTCCACGGCGTCATCGCGCACGGCATGCTGGGCGCGGCGCTGATATCGGCGCTGTTTGGCACGCAGTTCCCCGGCCCCGGCACCATTTACCTGGGCCAGGAGCTCAAGTTCACCAAGCCCGTGCGCATTGGCGACACGCTCACGGTGCTGGTCACCGTGACGGAAAAAGACGACGAGAAAAAGCGCATCGCCCTGGACTGCCAGGTCACCAACCAAAAGGGTGACGTGGTGCTCAAGGGCGTGGCCCGCCTGATGCCGCCCACGCAGAAGGTGCGCGTGCCCAAGATCAACGCGCCGCAAATCCAGCTGTTCGACCCCGAGGCCCGCCACAAAGAGCTGCTGGCCCGCGCGGACGAACTTGAAGCCGTGCGCTGCGCCGTGGTGCATCCCTGTGACGCGGGCTCGCTGTCCGGCGCCATGGACGCCGCCGCCCACGGCCTCATCGTGCCCGTGCTGATTGGCCCCGAAGGCCGCATCCGCCGCGTTGCCGAAGAGGCCGGCATCAGCCTCGAAGGCGCCGAGATCATCTCCGTGGAGCACAGCCACGCCGCCGCCGAGCGCGCCGCCAGCATGGCCGCCAGCGGCGAGGTGGAGATCGTCATGAAGGGCAGCCTGCACACCGACGAACTGCTCAAGGCCGTGCTCGCCCAGCCCACGCTGCGCACCGGACGCCGCCTGTCGCACGTCTTTCGCTTTGACGTGCCGCTGTACCCCAAGCCCATCATCGTCACCGACGCGGCCATCAACATCCAGCCCACGCTCAAAGAGAAGGCCGACATCATCCAGAACGCGATTGACTTCGCGCGCATCATGGGCACGCAGCAACCCAAGGTGGCCATCCTGTCGGCGGTCGAGACCGTCACCCCGGCCATTGCCTCCACCATTGACGCTGCCGCCCTGTGCAAGATGGCCGACCGCGGCCAGATCAAGGGCGGGCTGCTCGACGGCCCGCTGGCCTTCGACAACGCCATCTCGATGGAAGCCGTGCGCATCAAGGACATCACCTCCGACGTGGCCGGGCAGGCCGACATCCTGGCGGTGCCCAACCTGGAAAGCGGCAACATGATCGCCAAACAGCTCGAATACATGGCCGGCGCCAACGGCTCGGGTCTGGTACTGGGCGCGCGCGTGCCCATTGCGCTGACCAGCCGCGCCGACGGCCCCATGGCCCGCGTGGCCTCCACCGTGCTGGCCGTGCTGGCTGCGCACGACCAGCGCAAGCACCACCTCGAAAACGCCTGGAAGCTCGGCTGAAGCACGGAAAGCACACCCACATGGCCATCCTCTCCGTCAACGCCGGCTCCTCCACGCTGAAGTTCTCCCTGCACCCCGTGCAGGACGGGCAAATCCAGCCCCACGTGCTCTCGGGCTGCATCCAGGGGCTGGCCCCGGGCGGCAGCCCCGTGATCGACTGGAAGTACCAGGGGCAAAAAAGCCAGGAGCCCCTGGCCGTCGCCGCAGGCAAGTCTGCCTTCACCGTGGCGCTGGAGCGCCTGCACACCCTGCTGCAAAGCCTGCCCGACGTGCCCGGCATCGAAGCCGTGGCGCACCGCGTGGTGCATGGCGGCGGGGAAATCAACGAAAGCGTCATCGCCACCGACGCGGTGCTGGAGCAGCTAGCGCGCTTCAATTCTCTGGCGCCGCTGCACCAGCCCCACAACCTCGAAGGCATCCGGCGCTTTCGGGACGCCTTTCCGGGCGTGCCGCAAATCGCGTGCTTTGACACCGCCTTCCACGCCACCATGCCCGAGGTGGACTACGCCTTCGCGCTGCCCCAGTCACTGCGCGACCAGGGCGTGCGCCGCTATGGCTTTCATGGCCTGTCGTACCAGTACGTGATGTCGGTGCTGCAAGAGCAGACCATCCGCGGGCGCGGCCGCGTCATCATGGCCCACCTGGGCAACGGCGCCAGCCTGTGCGCGGCGCTCGACGGCTGCAGCATGGCCACCACCATGGGCTTTTCGGCACTGGACGGCCTGATGATGGGCACGCGCAGCGGCGCCCTGGACGCTGGCGTGCTGCTGTACCTCATGGAGCAAGGCTGGGATCACGCCCGCATTGAAAAGCTGCTGTACAAGCAAAGCGGCCTGCTGGGCGTGTCCGGCATCTCGGCCGACATGCGCCAGCTGCGCGCCGACGGCAGCGAGCGCGCGCAGCGCGCCATTGATCAGTTCACCCACCGGGTGGTGCGCGAGACTGGCGCCATGATGGCCTGCCTGGGCGGCCTGGACGTGCTGGCCTTCAGCGGCGGCATTGGCGAGAACGACGTCGTGCTGCGCGAGCAAGTGTGCAACCGCCTGCGCTGGCTGGGGCTGCACCTGGAGCCGCAGCGCAACCGCCAGGCCGACGGCAAAGAAGCCTACGCCATCCACGCGCCCGACAGCTCCGTCGAAATCTGGGTCATCCCCACCGACGAAGGCCGCGT
>NZ_JBFWLZ010000052.1:0-2992 GCF_050251835.1 Diaphorobacter sp.
TTGGCATCGTAGTCAAAGATACCTCCGTAGCTCTTGCGTCCGGGCGGACAGGTCTTCGAGGGTGGTGCCGATGAGGTTGATGCGTTCTGCGTCCATGGTGCGGGTGTCCTGTAGGTGTTGGTTGTCTTGCCGGGGCGCCCGGCAAATAGCCCGCGATTTTCTCACGGCGGGCACAGCGGCCCTCCGCCCGCGCGTGCGGCGCCGAGACGGGGTGAGGGTTATCCGGATTTGCTATGTTTTGAATAGCTGCTAGCGCTTTATTGACAAGCGCTAGAGCCTGTTTTGTCCAATATTTGAGCGTAGCTTACAGCAGCTGCTCGCGCAGCTCGGCCGCGCTCTTGGGCGACAGCAGGCCCGGGGCCACGTCAAACACCGTCTTGCAGCCAAACTGCCCCGCCTGCTGCATGCGGCGCACCGCACGCGCGTAGGCCACCAGCACGCTGGCCGTGAACTCGGGGTTGCTGTCCAGCTGCAGGCGGTACTCGATCACCTGGCCGCTTTGCGCGGTGGTGTTGCCGCTGCGGATCACAAAGCCGCCGTGCGGCATGGCGCCGTGGTCGCGCGCCAGTTCTTCGGCGTTGATGAAGTGCACCGTGGTGTCGTACTCGTCAAAGTAGTGCGGCATGGTGACGATGGCCTGGCGCACGGCTTCGGCGTTGGCGCCCTCGGCCAGCACCACAAAGCATTCGCGGCGGTGCTTCTCGCGTGTGGACAGCTGCGGGCGCACACCGCTGCGCACTTTGTCCACCGCTTCATGGACCGGGATGGTGTACTGCACGCCGCCCGCCACGCCGGGCACGCGGCGCAATGCGTCGGAATGCCCTTGGCTCAGACCCTTGCCCCAGAAGGTGTAGGTGGCGCCGTCGGGCAGCAGTGCCTCGCCCATCACGCGGTTGATCGAGAACATGCCCGGGTCCCAGCCCGCCGAGATCAGCGCCGTGGTCTGGCCGGCCTGGGCGGCGGCATCCACGCCGGCAAAGTGCTCAGGGATGCGCGCGTGGGTGTCAAAGCTGTCCACCAGGCTGAAATGCGCCGCCAGCTCGGGGCTTTGGCGGGGCAGGTCGTCCTTGGAGCCGCCGCACAAGATCAGCACGTCGATGCGGTCCTTGTGGCCCGGCAGGCTGTCGATGCCGTACACCGGCACACCGGCGCCCAGAGGCTTGAGCTGCGCGGGGTCGCGGCGCGTGTAGATGCCGGCGATGGCCATGTCGGGGTTCTTGGCGATGGCGGCCTCCACGCCGCGCCCCAGGTTGCCGTAGCCCACGATGCCGATGCGGATGGCGGTCTGGGGGCGGTCGTTGTGGTTGTGATCCATGCTGGTAATTACCTTTGGTTGACTGAAATCCTGAACGCAGGATTGTCGGCCAGCGCAGGGCATGCGCGGCGCACGCGGGGTTCGGGGCGTCCATCGCAAGTCCATCGCAAGTCCATCGCACAAATGGACTAGCCCGGCAGTGGTCGCCGCTGCTGCGTTGTGCGCAATACTTCACCCATGCCTGCCCACCTGCTGCTCGTGGACGACCACACCCTTTTTCGTACCGGCCTGCGCCTGATCGTGCAAGACCACCCTGGCGTGGGGCCGATCTCGGAGGCGGGCTCGATCGCGCAGGCCTGCGCACTGCCGCAGCGCGACGTGCGCCTGATCTTGCTCGACATCCAGATGCCGGGCATGAACGGCCTGGACGGACTGCGCCCGCTGCGTGACGCATTCCCCGGTGCGCGCATCGTGCTGGTGTCTGCCAGCGTGGCCCCTGATGCGGTACGCGAATCGCGCGCGCGCGGCGCCGACGGTTTTCTGCCCAAGTCCGCCAGCGGCGAAGACATTCTGGAGGCCATCAGCCTTGCGCTTGCCGGCCTGCCGTGCTTTCCGGCAGCCAGCACGCCGGTGCCGCCGACGCCGCCTGGCGCCGGGCAGGGCGCGCCGGCCCTCACGGCGCGCCAGCTCGACGTGCTGCACCTGCTGTGCGCGGGCAAGCCCAACAAGGTCATCGCGCGCGACCTCGGCCTGAGCGAGAACACGGTGCGCGTGCATGTGGCCGCCATCTTTGTCCAGCTGGGCGTGAATAGCCGCAGCGCTGCCTTGCTGGCCGCCCAGCGCCTGGGCCTGGTGCACTGGCCTGTTGCCGATGCACCGCATTGACGCCTGGTGCGCGCGCGCTGCCGGCTGGCGCCGCGCCTGGCGCGTGGCGCTGCGCTGGGACCGCGACGAGGTGCTGGTCGAGCAGGTGGCCCTGCTGCGGCGCAACTTTCCGATGACGCTGTGGGCGTCGCTGGTCACCTCGGTGGGCACGGTGTGGATCATGTCGCTGGCGGTGCCGCGGGTGCCCATGCTGTGGTGGATGGCGTCGCACTGGCTGGTGGTGGGCGGTGTCTATCTGGCACTGCGGCGGCTGCCGCGGCGCCACCTGCGCCCGCGCAGCGACGCCCGGCGGCTGATGGCCTGCATGACGGCCATGGGCATGACCTGGGGGTCGCTGGGCGGCATGGCGCTGTGGCATGGCAGCGGCACGGATGCGGTGGTGTACGCCATTGGCATCCTGAGCACCGTGTCGTCGGGCGCGCTGGGCCTGGGCGCGCCGCTGCTGCGCGGCTACATGGCCTATCTGACCTTCGCCATCAGCGGGGTGCTGATCGTGCTGGGGGTGCTGGGCGGGCCCATCGCGCTGCCCGGCTGCGTGCTGGTGATGGTGTACTACCTGCTGACCAGCATGCATGCACACACCCTGGCGCAGGCGGCGCGCGACAGCATCGAGCTCAAGCTCGACAACGAGCGCCTGGTGGGGCAGTTGCGCGCCCAGACGCAGACGGCCATGCAGGCGCAGGCCGCGGCCGAGCAGGCCAACCAGGAAAAATCGCGCTTTCTGGCGGCGGCCAGCCATGACCTGCGCCAGCCGCTGCATGCGCTGGGCCTGTTTCTGGACACGCTGGGGCGCAGCCCCATGTCGGCGCAGCAGGCCACCGTGCTGGGGCATGCGCGCAGCGCGTCGGGCGC
>NZ_JBFWLZ010000052.1:3092-13333 GCF_050251835.1 Diaphorobacter sp.
GGCCCGACGTGATCGTGACCGACTACCGCCTGCGCCACCAAGAGACCGGCAAACAGGCGTTGCAGGTGCTGCGCGCCCACCTGGGGCGGCAGGTGCCCGCCATCATCATGACGGGCGACACCTCGCCGCAGCGCCTGCGCGATGCGCAATCCACGGCGGCGCTGCTGCTGCACAAGCCGGTGTCTGCGCGCCAGCTGTGTACCGCATTGGCGGAGCTGACGCAGCAACAGCGCAGTGCTGCCGAACGGGCAGGGCTGGCGCAGCCAGTCGCGCCTGCGGGCTGACGGGCCGGGCGACGGCTCAGGCAGGCGCTGCCGGCTGCGTCACAAACGCCTCGATCAGCCCCGCCACGGTCTGTGGCTGGTCGTGGTGCAGCATGTGGCCGGCGTCTTGCACCACGGCGGTGCGCGCATGGCGCACATGGCGCAAGCGCTGGTGGTAGTGCTGCAGCGTGTAGCGGCCCCTGTTCCAGCGCTCCAGGCTGTCGTCGCTGGCATGCACCGAGAGCACCGGCGCGCTGATGGCCTCGTACAGCGCCAGCACTTCGTCCAGGCGATACAGGTGCGGGTTGACGACTTTGTGCGCCGCGTCGCCCAGGACGTGCCAGCGCCCGTCGGCATCTTCGTGGGCCCAGTGGCGGGCCAGCCAGGCAGCCTTGTCGGCGGGCAGGCGCGGGTTGGTTTTCATCAGGCGCAGGGCCACGCTGTGGGCGCTGTCGTAGGGCTTGAGGGCCATGTCGCCGCGCTCCAGCTGGCGCAATTCGTCCATCCACTGCGCCAGTCGCGCGGGCGCCTGCGCCGGCTGCGTGGCGGGCAGGCCAAAGCCCTCCAGGTTGACCAGGCTGCGGATGCGCGCGGGCCGGGCGCCCGCGTACGACATGGCCACGTTGCCGCCCATGCTGTGGCCCACCAGATCCACGGGCCGGTCTCCTGCGTAGTGGTCCAGCAGATGATCCAGGTCGGCCAGGTAATCGACGAAGTGGTAGCTGTCGCACGGCGCGCTCAGGCGGCTCAGGCCAAAGCCTCGCCAGTCGGGCGCGATGATCTGCCGGCCCGCGGCAAAACCGTCACCGAAAGCATCGACCACGAACTGCCAGGACGCGCCCACATCCATCCAGCCGTGCAGCAGCACCAGCGGCGTTGTGTCGGCGCGGCGCTGACCCCAGGTGCGCACGTGGTAGCGCAGCGTGCGTATGGGGACGGACTCGGGGCGTGCGGGGCGTTGAACTTGGTACATGGCGGCATTTTCCAGTGACTGTATTTTGCGAAGGCATGGAGCGTCGGTGGGATGCGAGTCCGTACACTCGGGCGCGGTTTCTGACCGTTTGCATCGCAGTTTGATCGAAGTTTTACCGGAGCCCGCATGGACACAATCTCCCTTGGCCGCAGCGACTTGCGCGTCACCCCGATCTGCCTTGGCACCATGACTTTCGGCGAGCAGGTGGCCGAGCCGCAGGCGCATGCCATTTTGGACCGCGCGCTGGAGCGCGGTGTGAACTTCATCGACACGGCCGAGATGTACGCCGTGCCCGCGCGTCAGGAGACTTGCGGCGCCACCGAGTCCATCATCGGCCGCTGGTTTGCGCGCAACCCCGGCGCACGGCAAAAAACCGTGCTGGCCACCAAGGTGGCCGGCCCCTCGCGCGGCATGCCCTGGATTCGGCAGGGCCTGGGGCTGACGCCGACCGACATCCTTGCCTCGTGCGAGGGCAGTTTGCGCCGCCTGCAGACCGACGTGATCGACCTGTACCAGATCCACTGGCCCGAGCGGCATGTGCCTGCGTTTGGCCAGCTGTACTACGACCCGGACAAAGAAGTCAGCGCGACCCCCATTCACGATCAGCTGCAGGCGCTGGCCAGCCTGGTGCGCGCGGGCAAGGTGCGCTACATCGGTTTGTCGAACGAGACGCCCTACGGCGTGCACGAGTTCGTGCGCTTGGCCGAGCAGCATGGCCTGCCGCGGGTGGTGTCGGTGCAGAACCCGTATTGCCTGCTCAACCGCAGCTGGGACAACGCCATGGACGAAAGCTGCCACCGCCTGGGCGTGTCGCTGCTGGCATATTCGCCGCTGGCGTTCGGGCTGCTGACGGGCAAGTTTGACCAGCACGCCCCGGCGGATGCTGGCGCGCCGCAGAACGCGCGCATCGCCCGCTATGAGTCGGTGCGCAAGCAGCGCTGGGGCCGCCCCGAGGCGCTGGCCGCTGCCCGGCGCTACAACCAGCTGGCGCGCGACCACGGCCTGTCGCCCACGCAGCTGGCGCTGGCGTTTTGCTACCGCAGCTGGCGCGTGGCCTGCACCATCATCGGCGTGACATCACTGGCGCAGCTGGACGAAGACCTGGATGCCTGGGCCACGCCCCTGTCGCCCGGGCTGCTGGCCGCCATCGACGCGGTGCGCTGGGAAATGCGCGATCCGGCGCAGTGACTGCTGGTTGAGACTAAAAATGCCTCTGGCGCTTATGGGAAAAGCGCAGGCAGCTCTTTTTTTTGAAGCATGGCCAAGAAAGAAAAAACCGCTCATGTGAGCGAAACCCCCGCCACGCAGCTGCTGCGTGCCCACAAGGTGGCCTTCACCGAGCACCCGTACGACTACGTGGAGCACGGCGGCTCGGCGGAGTCGGCACGCCAGCTCGGGCTCGATGAGCACATGGTGGTCAAGACGCTGGTGATGCAGGATCAGGACGCCCGCCCGCTGATCGTGCTGATGCACGGCGACCGCAAGGTGTCCACCAAAAACCTGGCGCGCCAGATCGGTGCCAAGAGCATCGAGCCCTGCAAGCCCGAAGTGGCCAACCGCCACAGCGGCTACCTGGTGGGCGGCACTTCGCCGTTTGGCACGCGCAAGCCGATGCCGGTGTTCATCGAAGAAAGCATCCTGCAGCTGCCGCGCATTGCCATCAACGGTGGGCGCCGCGGCTTTCTGGTGCAAATCGACCCGCAGGTGTGCGTGCAGCTGCTGGGTGCGCGCCCGGTGCAGTGCGCGCTGGCAGAATAGCGCGGCCTTTTGGCGCCAGCATCCATGCTCTCATCTGCGTTGGCGCTTTTCACCTGTTTCAACCATCCATTGCCGTGAGCCCTGTACTTTTGTCTCTTGCCGCTGCCGTGGCTGCCTACCTGCTGGGTTCGCTGTCGTTTGCCGTCATCGTCAGCCGCGTGATGGGCCTGTCCGACCCGCGCACCTACGGCAGCAAGAACCCCGGCGCCACCAACGTGCTGCGCTCGGGCTCCAAGGTGGCGGCGGTCGTCACGCTGCTGTTTGACGCGCTCAAGGGCTGGCTGCCGGTGGTGCTGGTGCGCTGGTTTGGCGCCCCTTACGGTCTGCAGGAGGGCACGGTGGCGCTGGTGGCGCTGGCCGCATTTGCTGGCCACCTGTGGCCGGTGTTCTTTCGTTTTCAGGGAGGCAAGGGCGTGGCGACGGCGCTGGGTGTGCTGGTGGGCATCAGCGGCTGGCTGGGCCTGGCCACGCTGCTGACCTGGATCATCATTGCGTTTTTCTTCCGCTACTCGTCGCTGGCCTCGCTGGTGGCGGCGGTGTTTGCGCCGTTCTTTTACGTGCTGGGCAGCGGCGTGGCCTGGTACGCGGATGCGCGTGTGGGTGTGGCCATTGCGGTGATGGCGGGCCTGCTGGCCTGGCGCCACCGCCAGAACATCCAGCGCCTTATCCAGGGCAAAGAGTCGCGTCTGGGCGCCAGCAAAAAGCACTGACGCGGGCGCTCGCTGTCGTACAGCGGTCATTCAGCCCGTTGCGCGGGCGGACTCAGTGCGGCGGCCGGTCGGTGCGCCGCATACATGCCCAGACGCACCATGGCGCGGTAAGGCAGCTCCACGGTGACTGCGGAGCGTGCCAGCGCCGACAGGATGCGCGGCCGCCCGCGCGCTGTCTCGTGAAGAGTGGGCGCTGATTGCGGCTCGCCATTGGCGTTCAGCACACTGGCCACCAGCGGCAGGTTGGGCCGGTCGCTGCGCCGCAGCACGATGGCCGTCTCGCCGTTATCCAGCCGCACGAAGGTGCCTGGCGGGCACAGGCCCACGGTGCGCACCAGGGCCAGCCCCACCTCGTCGTGCATGTCGGATTCATGGCCCACGATGGCCCGTACCGAGTCGGTGGCGCTGCGCCCCGCACGCGACTTGCGCGGGTTGATGATGGCGGCGTAGCGGTCGATGGTGCTCAGGATGCGGGCCAGCCGCTCGGGCGCGGGCAGTGCGGTCAGCATCGCGGCATCGGACAGCGGCTGGTGGTGCAGGGCGACCACTTCCAGCCAGAGATCGTTGGTGATGTTCAGCTCTTCCAGCATGCCCAGACCGGCTTGCGGATGCAGGGCCACGGCTTTTTGCTGCTCGGCGGTGAGCGGCTCGCGCTGCAGGGCCAGCTCGTCTTGCAGCGCCGTCATGCCGATGTTCATGGTGAAGGCCGCGCGCACCAGGCTGTCACGCTCGTGGGCGGGCAGTCCGGCATCGAGCGCCATGATGTGGCACAGCGTGCCGCAGACCAGCGCGTGCGAGGCGCTGTAGCCCGCCGTGGATGTGGAGGCTAGCTGGAACATCAGGTACAGCGCGGCGTCGATGTCATGGGTCACCAGACCTTGCAGCCAGCGGTCGCACTGGCGTACCTTGGCGGGAAAGTCCGTCACGCTCAACGGGCGCAGCAGCAGTATGGACAGCGCCGACTCCAGATCGGACCATTGTCCTAGCAGATCCTCGTATTCGGTGTCGGCGGCGGGGCCGGGGCCGGCGGGGGGCAGCGCAAGCATGGTGCAGGAGGGCGTGGGCGTCGAGAGTGCGGAGGCGGGCAGATGGCGGCGCGCGCGCCTGTCAGCGGCGTTTGAGCAGCACCAGCTCGTCGCCCGTGCGGTTCATCTCGAACTCGCGCAGAAAGCTGTTGCCCAGCAAAACGTAGGGCATGGGCTGAGGGGTGACGATGGCGTCCACCCCGCGCACCTCCACGTCGCCCACGCGCACTGAGTCCAGCCGCAGGCGCCAGCCCCGGGCCGTGCCGTTGGCGGTGCTCATGGTCACGCCCTGGCCTTGCTCGAACGGCAGGCCCATGCGCTGAGCGTCCGGCCGGCCAATGGCGACCGTCGAGGCGCCCGTGTCCACCATGTACTGCATTACGCGGCCGTTGATCAATCCGCTGTTGATGAAGTGCCCCCGCGCATCGGCCTTGAGCACGATGCGCTGGCCCGTGCCGCTGCGGCCCACGCTGACCGGCGCCTCGCCCAGCCGCAAGGTCTGCCGGCCGTCGGCGGTGTCCACCACGGCGTCGCTGGCGCCCACGGACACCACCCGAACGCCCCGGTGCGCCTCGCCCGGCGCCACGCCGCGCGGCGCGCTGCCGTCCACCACCAGCAAGGCCTTGCCGCCCAGGATGCCGGCCAGCACCACGCTCTGCGCCTGGGCCCACGAGGGCGCAGTCAGCGCCAGGGCGGCGGCCAGGAGCAGGGTCAGGCGAAGCATGGGCAACGGCCGGGCGTGGTCAATCGCGGAAGTTGTCGAAGGTCAGCGGCAGGTCGGCAATGTCCTTGCGGATCAGGGCCATGGCGGCCTGCAGGTCGTCGCGCTTGGCGCCAGTGACTCGCACTTTGTCCTCCTGGATGGCTGCCTGCAGCTTGAGCTTGCTGTCCTTGATGAGGCGCTGGATTTTCTTGGCCTGCTCGGCATCGATGCCGTTTTTGACCTTGACCACCTGCTTGAGCTTGTCGCCGCCGATCTTCTGGGGCTTTTGCACGTCCAGAAAGCGCACATCCACGTTGCGCTTGGTGAGCTTGCCCCGCAGGATGTCCTCGACCTGCTGCAGCTGGAAGTCGGCGTCGCCGAACATCGTGATTTCCTTGTCTTTCAGCTCCACGGCGGCGGACGTGCCCTTGAAGTCGAAGCGCGTGCCGATCTCCTTGGCGGTGTTTTCCACGGCGTTTTTCACTTCGACGAAATTGGCTTCACAGACGGTATCAAAAGACGGCATGGCATCACTCTCGGCTAACACGCTACAAACCCGCGCCCGCAGAGGGCGGGTGCGACAATCCTGGCGATGTTAGTCGAGAAAAACGTACCCCTGCAGAGTTACAACACCTTCGGCATCGCGGCGCGAGCGCACACGCTGGTGCGCGTGCACAGCGCCAAAGATGTGCATGACCTGCTGGCCGACCACCGACTGGCACGCCAGCCGCTGCTGGTGCTGGGCGGGGGCAGCAACATCGTGCTGACGGGCGACGTCAAGCCCGTTGTGCTCAAGATGGAGATCAAGGGGCTGCGCCTGCTGGAAGAAACCGACAAGGCCTGGATCGTGGAGGCCGGCGCGGGCGAGCTGTGGCATGACGCCGTGGCCTGGACTTTGGCGCAGGGTTGGCCGGGCCTGGAAAACCTGGCCCTGATCCCCGGCACCGTGGGCGCGGCGCCCGTGCAAAACATCGGCGCCTACGGCGTGGAGCTGCAAGACCGCTTTCACTCCCTGGTGGCCATCGACCTGGCCACGGGCCGCCCCTTTACGCTGGATGCCGCACAGTGCGCGTTTGGCTACCGCGACTCGGTGTTCAAGCACGCCGCGCCGCGCGCGCCGCACGAAGGTGGCGGCCTGCACCGCGGCATGGGCCTGGCCGGGCGCGCAGTCATCACCCATGTGCGCTTTTTGCTGCGCAAGGACTGGGCCCCCGAGCTGGGCTACCTGGACCTGGAGCGCAGGCGCCAGGAGGCGGGGGTGCAGCACCCGACGGCGCAGCAGGTTTTTGACTGGGTGTGCGACATACGCCGCGCCAAGCTGCCCGACCCGGCCGTGATCGGCAACGCCGGCAGTTTCTTCAAGAACCCCACGGTCACGCCCGAGCAGTGCCAGGACATCATCGCGCGCGACCCGAAGATCGTGCATTACCCCATGCCTGACGGAACCATCAAGCTGGCGGCCGGCTGGCTCATCGACGCCTGCGGCTGGAAGGGCAAGACCGTGGGCAAGGCCGGCGTGTATGAAAAGCAGGCGCTGGTGCTGGTCAACCGCGGAACGCCTGAAGATAGCGTGACCGGCGGCGAAGTGATGACCCTGGCGCGCGCCATACAGACCAGTGTGTACGAGCGCTTTGGCATTCGCCTCGAGCCCGAGCCGGTGGTGCTGTAGTCAGCCTTGTTTTTGCTCATCTTTTGGTAGCTGTTCGCGCTTGATGCATAAGCGCTAGAGGTCTAAAAAGCACAAAACCGCCCAAGGGCGGTTCTGTTGTCTGCGCGGCGATCGTCCGTCAGCCGGCCGTTGTCGTCATGTAGCCCATCCAGGGCCAGTAGGTCAGCGAGAACACCACCAGCAGCACGATGGCCGCCGCAGTCAGCACCAGGCCTGTGCGCACGTAGTCCTTGATGTCGAAGGTGTCGGTGCCGTAGGCCAGCATGCCCTGGGGCGAGTTCACCGGCAGGATGAAGCCGATGCTGACCACGAACTGCAGCAGCATGGTCATGCCGATGGCGTTGATGCCTGGGGTCTCGACGGTCTGCATCACGCTGATGATGATCGGGATCATGGTGGACGCCAGCCCCGTGGCGCTGGCAAAGCCCAGGTGGATCACGATCAGGAACAGCGACAGCAGCATGAAGATGGCAAACGCGCTGGCATTGGCCAGGCCCAGATAGTCCACTATCAGGCGGGCCAGCCAGGGCGCGGCCTCGGTCTTGAGCAGGGCCGATCCCATGGCGATGCCCACGGCAAACAGCAGCACGGTGCCCCAGGGGAAGCCCTTTTGCGACTCTTTCCAGTTCATCACGCCCACGCGCGGCGCCAGCATCAGCGCAATGGCTACGATGGTGGAGGTGGTGGTGTCCACCTTGTGCAGCACGCCCTCGGTGGCCCAAAAGCCCAGCAGGATCAGGGTGATGCCCAGCAGCTTGCCCTGGTTGGCGGTCATGGGGCCCAGCTCGGCCAGTTGGCGCTGGATGGCTTCGCGGCCGCCGGCAATGTGATCCATCTCGGGCTTGAGCATGCGCGTCATGATGTAGTACAGCGCAATCGTCAGCACGGCAGAGTAGGGTGCGCCGGCCACGAACCACTCGCCCCAGGTGATGGTCTGGTTGAACTGCTTTTCAATGAAGCCGATGGCCACCATGTTCTGCGCGGCGGCGGTCTTGATGCCGATGTTCCACACGCTGGCAGTCTGCGCTGCGGTGATCACCACCAGTGCCGCAAACTTGCTGCGACGGTCTGCCCCGAAAGCCGACAGAAAGCCCAGCATGATGGGCATCAGGCAGGCCACGCGCGCGGTGGCGCTGGGCACGATGAACGACAGCAAAAAGCCCACCAGGATGGCGCCCATGGCCACATGGTTGGCGCGTGCCGGCACGTACGACAGCACCTGCAGCGCGATGCGCTTGTCCAGTCGCGTAGTCGTCATGGCGGCGGCGATGAAGCAGGCCGCAGCCACCAGCACCACGGCGCTGTTGCTGAAGCCGCCCAGCGCATAGGGCAGCGCGGCGCGCGTGCCCATCATGGCGCCCGCCGCATCCTTGCCCGGCACAGGGCTGATGGCCAGCAAGACAATCATGACGGCGCCAATGACCACGGCGCTGACGGCATAGTCCAGCGCTTCGGTCATCCACAAAATCACCGCGAACGCGAGGATGGCCAGCATCATCTGCCCCGCCTGGGGCAGCCCGGGCAACGCTGGCATGAATGCGATGATGAGCAAGGCGGCCGTGGCCGCCGCCAGACCGATGCGCCGTGTCATGACAGACCCATCGCCCGCAGGCGGCTTATCGGTGGTTGCAGTGGCAGGAGTGGGGGCTGGGGAGGAAGTCATGGCAAGGTTTTCTTTCTCTTGGAGTCGCCCGGCAAAGACTTTGGCCTGAAGCAATCGCAGTCGGCCAGCAGGGGCGCGCATGTCATTGTGCGCCGCTGTTATCGGCACCGTATGACATGTAGCGGCGCTTTTTGACAAGCATCAAGCACTGTCCTTGCAAAAAATCAGCCTACAATCGCGCCCCCCGGCAATACCGCCGACATGGGTTCCCTCAACCCCATTCACAAAAAAAGGACTGCCATGACCTCGCTGCAGGCAACGCCATCGCGCGTGCCGTTTTACCTCTCCCTCCTGGTGGCGTTTCATATCGCCATCGTCATTGCCAGCAACTACCTGGTGCAACTGCCCATCACGCTGCTGGGCTTTCACAGCACCTGGGGTGCGTTCAGTTTCCCGTTCATCTTTTTGGCCACCGACCTGACGGTGCGGCTCATCGGCAAGGCCGAGGCGCGCCGCGTCATTGCCCGCGCCATGCTGCCGGCGCTGGTGGCCTCTTACGTGGTGGGCGTGCTGTTCCATGACGGCCGCTTCAACGGCTGGGCCGCGCTGGGTGACTTCAACACCTTCGTGTTCCGAATCGCCTTTGCCAGCTTTGCCGCCTATGTGCTGGGGCAGTTGCTGGACATCCAGGTGTTCGACCGCATGCGCCAGACCAGCCGGTCATGGTGGCTGGCCCCGGCAGCGGCGTCGGTGTTTGGGCAGGCGCTGGACACGGCTGCTTTCTTCTCCATCGCCTTCTGGCGCAGTCCTGATGCCTTCATGGCTGCCAACTGGGGCGAGATCGCCCTGGTGGACTATGTCATCAAGATGGCCGTGAGCCTGCTGCTGTTCGTGCCCGCGTATGGCGTGGCCCTGGCCGCCATTGTGCGCACCATGCGTGCGCAGCCGGCGCCACTGGCTACCTCTGCGCCATGACCGCCATGAATCGCCTGCCGCAGCAGCGCGCGTTGGTGCTGCTGTCGGGCGGGCAGGACTCCGCCACCTGCCTGGCGTGGGCACTGGCCCGCTACGGGCATGTGGAGACCCTGGGTTTTGACTACGGCCAGCGCCACCGTGTGGAGCTGGAATGCCGCCAAAAGCTGATCGACGGCATACAGGCCCTGCCGTGGCCGGGGCAGCTGGGGCCTGACCATATGCTGACGGTGGATGTGCTGGCGCAGCTGGGCGGCAGTGCCATGACCGATGACGTGGCCATCGCCATGCAGGCGGACGGTCTGCCCAACACCTTCGTGCCGGGGCGCAATTTGCTGTTTTTCACACTGGCGGCCGCGCTGGCCTACCGGCGCGGGCTGCATGTGCTGGTGGGCGGCATGTCGCAGACCGATTATTCGGGCTACCCCGACTGCCGCGACGACACCCTGAAAGCGTTGCAGGTGGCGCTGAGCCTGGGTGTGGATCGTCCGCTGGCGCTGGAGACACCGCTCATGTGGCGAACCAAAGCCGACACCTGGGCGCTGACGCAGCAACTGGGTGGCGA
>NZ_JBFWLZ010000053.1:0-12311 GCF_050251835.1 Diaphorobacter sp.
ATGTCCTGCACGCCCCGGTTGCGCAGCTCCGTGACCACCTGCAGCCAGAACTTGGCGCCCTCGGTCTGCGCCAGCCACAGGCCCAGCACCTCCTTCTCGCCGTTCATGGTGATGCCGATGGCCAGGTACACCGCCTTGACCCGCACCGCGCTCTCGCGCACCTTCACGTGGATGCAGTCCAGATAGACGATGGGGTAGATGGGGTCCAGCGGCCGCGCCAGCCAGGCCTTGACCTCGTCGCTGACGGCGTCCGTCCAATCAGGTCTTCAGGCTTCTCGTAGTCGGCCAGCAGGTTGGCCAGCAGTTCTTCGGGTACTTCGTGCTTCTTGGATGTCATTGTGTTCACGGACAAGCCGGCTCGCGCCGGCGGTGGATTGTCCGTTTACACAAAATTCTGCATGCCCTCGTCATTGCGCCGCAGCCTCAGGCTCATACTACTAGATACGATGTATATTATGTTTAATCGCTTGCGTGAAAAATTGTGGCTGTTTTGCCGCCCTTTTCAAGCTGGCAATGCTTGGAATTGTTGACTAGGTTTAGAGGCTTTTTAGCCATGTTCCGCGCACCAAGTCAGGCAGGTTTGCCCACTTTTGCCATGATGCTGGCAGACATTCCAAGCAATACAGCCCAGGTAGCAAAGCACCTGGGACTGACGAAATCCACGATTGAACGCTACAAGGCCGCTGAACAAGCGCCGCGCTCGGTAATGCTGGCCTTGTTCTGGGAAACACGCTGGGGCCGATCCGTCGCTGACTGCGAGGCAGCGAACTACGGCGCAGTGCATGCGCGATATGCACAGTCACTCGAAAGAGAAAACGCTATGTTAAGGCGACGAATCAGTCACTTAGAGGAGCTGATGCGTCAGCGACAACCAGTAGCCGCTAACAGTCCGTTCTATCTAGTCGGTTAATTGTTGCGAGCATCAAAAGCACGCCGAGCCCTGATGTATTCGTTAGCACAGTCGACTGTTGCAGGATTGGCCGCGCAGGATGCCGATGGTTGATAAAAGCGATTCCATTCGGCTTCACGTTTTTGGGCTGCCGCAAGTTCTTTTGCTCGGGCTTCTTTGGCCCGCTGCTCATCAATGCGACGCTGCTCTAACTGTTGGTCGCGACGTTCAACTTGCTGGTGCGGGTCAGAACGTGGCTGGCGAGGTGATTCAGCAGCGGGCACCTGTGTTTGCGTATAGCTTGATTTTTGCCCTACTTTCAAGGTAGATACGAACTTATACAGGCCAAATGTCGCAAATATCAGCACAAGAAATGCGATCAACTGGTAAGGCCATGGCCAGTTGGCCACTGGCAAGTCCGGTGGACCATCAGACATGCTTTGTCTTTTTGCGCGGTACTGCTTAGGGTCATACCACGAAGACGCATTGCTTTGTTCGGCAGCCTGCACGGCTGTGCGAAGCACATCGCCAGCCGCCCTATAAGTGGCGGTGCGCTTATCGTAGCGTTTGCCGTTTTTCTGCGCGTAGTCTTCTCTGTAGTAGTCCCGATCTTGGATGCCCATTGGTTCGCCCTCCTGGCGGCGAGTCTAGCGGGCAGGCGCCCCATGGCAAAGCGCAGGGATTGGTTTACCGCAGCGCCATCCATTTATCAAGGGCAAGGGCTTCGCCGCCGTGCTCACCCGTTCGGTGCTCGCTTCGTTACAGATCCGCTGAGCGGATCACCGCTACGTTCTGCTCCGCTGCGGCTTCCGCGCGGCCCATTGACAAATGGCTGTCCCTACTGTAAAGCGCTCTATGCAAACATGGCCACCACGCTACCGCGTGGAGTCCATGTCCGACTTATGTTTAATGTTATTCATGGAGCATAGTGACTGGATCGGCTTTTGCGTCACGAAGTCGCAACAAGCAGCCCTTAACATCTTCATACATTTTTCGCGCACCCTCCATGTCTAAAACCTCCGCATACCTGAGCGCTTTTAGGCCGCGCTTTAGCCAGCCTAGCGCGGCAGATCTGTGCGCCTCTGTGCCCTGCCTGACCACGGATGACACCAATGAGCAGGTGTTGGACGTTTTTACCAGGCACCGCGATTTAGTCAGTCTGCCGGTGGTTGAGGGAACCCGGCCCATCGGACTGATTAATCGCAATATTTTTCTCTCTCAAATGAGCAAACCGTTTCGGATGGAGCTTTACGGACGCAAAAGCTGCATCGCATTCATGGACAAGGAACCCCTGGTGGTAGACGCCTCCATAGACATAGAGACGCTTACCTTCAAGGCCGTTGCTTTTGGTGAAAAAGCCCTTTCCGACGGGTTCATCATCACGCGCGATGGTGAATTTGTAGGGGTGGGAAACGGTCTCCAACTCATGCGTGTAGTGGCGGACATACAGGCTGCCCGAAACAAGCAAGTCATGCACAGCATCGAGTATGCAAGCGTGATTCAGCAATCCACACTGCGCAGTTCCCGCGAAGTTCTCGCGCGCGTATGTCCACAAGCGGATCTGGTCTGGGAGCCACGAGATGTTGTGGGGGGGGACTTCTACCAGTTCAGCGCCGACGAAGATGGCTGGTTTGCTGCAATCGCAGACTGCACCGGCCACGGAGTGCCGGGAGCGTTCATGACCTTGATTGCCTCCGGAAGTCTGAACCAGGCGATCAAAGAGCATGGGGCCCGCGATCCTGCAACGTTGCTTTCCTATGTGAACCGGAGCATCAAGCAGTTACTGGGTCAGCTTGATGGTCACGACGAGACACCCGGATCAGACGATGGAATGGACGCAGCCTGTTTCTGGTTTCGACCTGCAGACGGGCGTCTGGTATTCGCAGGCGCGCGGCTCTCGCTTTTTCTGATCCGTCCTGGCGCTAGTTCAGTCCAGATCGTTGACGGTCAGCGCAAGGGCGTGGGCTATGTGAGCAGCGACTACCATTTCGCATGGCACAATATCGATTTTAATTTACCCCCCGGCACACTTGTTTTTGTTACTACAGACGGTTTAATAGATCAGGTAGGCGGTTCGCGCGCCATAGCCTTGGGCAAGCGTCGGATTTGCGAGCTGCTCATGAGCCACGCTACCAGTTCACCCACTGAAGTCAATCGCGCCGTTCTGGCAGCGCTCACTGATTGGCAAAAAGAACATCATCGTCGCGACGATCTGACCTTCTTTTGTTTCCGAACCTAGTCGCAACCTCCACAGGGATAGTGAATGCCCTCCTCGCATCTTGTAGAAAAATACGGCCCTTTCTTTAACTTGGCCGATCAGAATCGTATTATTTTTTATTACGTCGGATATTTTTCACAAAATATCGTGGCGGCAATGGCGGAAGCAGTGAAGCTGCAGCTTGAGGTCACCGGGGTGGCTGGGCCTACGCGTCGCAAACTGTTTTCCTCGTTTATCGAGATGGCCCAGAACATCATTCATTACTCGGCTGATGCGCTTACTCCGGCGACCCAGGATGACAGAGAGTTGCGCCAGGGCTCTGTTTGCATCCGGCACGACGCCGATGGTAGTTTTCAACTGCTGTGCGCCAACCCCATCGACCCCAAGAACGGCGATGAATTACGTGCCAAGCTGGAAAAGTTGCGCAACATGACCCTCGAGGAAATTAAGCAGGCTTATCGGCAGACCTTACGCGAAGACACTCCTGAAGGAAGTAAAGGGGCTGGCATGGGGTTTTTGACGGTCGCTCGTGACTCCAAGGTGCCACTGGACTTCGATTTCGCTCCGTCAGACAACCCTGGCGCTTCGGTTTTTTATCTTAAAGCGACAATCTAAAACGCTCGGCCCGTCAACGACCCGAGAGAATTCATGGACAACCTTTATATTGCACCTACCCCATGCACGCCGGAAGTGGATTTCCGGTTCGATACTCACCAGTTGAGTCTGCGCGGGGAGTCTTATCCTGAAAACGCAGCCTCCTTTTACAAGGATGTGATTTCTAGGCTGCAGGAATATCTCGACAACCAGGCTGCCGGGCGGGTTGAAGTGCACATCGCGCTGGCGTATTTCAATAGTTCCAGCACCAAGATGTTGTTCAATTTGATTGAAATGCTGAACGACGCTGCAGAGGCCGGTATTCAGGTGGTTTTGCATTGGTATTACGACGAAGAAGACGACACCATCGCCGAGTTCGGGCAAGAGTTGAGCGATGACTTCGGTGCCATCGAGTTCTCGCAGCAGCCTGTAAAGTCCACCTGAATGAACACTGCAGCCCCTCCGCCAGATCTTTTCGATGCAGAGCACCAGGCCCTGCAGGCCGCGCGGGCGGCCTATGGTGCGGGCGTTGAAGCGGGTGTTCAATCGTGTCACCAGGCTCTGGGTGATCTGTTAGTCGCTTACGAGCGCCTTCTTCGCGAAACGCGGCGGCTTGTACGCCGCAGCGACCGGGCCGAACTGGAAATGAATCAGCTCAATCAGCGGCTTCAGGAACTGGCTGCTGAACTTGAGCACAGGGCGACGCATGATCCTTTGACCGGGGTATTCAATCGGGCTGCCATCATTGAAAGCGTAAATCAGCAGCTTGCTCTTCGCGATCTGAGCCTGATCGTGCTGGATATTGATTTTTTTAAGCGTATCAATGACAGCTTTGGGCACCCTGTAGGCGACACGGTGCTGCTGGGTGTGGTTGAGTGCCTGAAAAAGTTGGTGCCTGCCGGTGCGCAAATAGGGCGTGTTGGCGGCGAGGAATTCACTGTCATGCTGCCGCACATGGACGTCGGTGCTTCCGAGCAGGTAGCACAAACCTTACGCCGATCCATAGAGTCGCACGCGTTCGGCTTGCCCGATGGCAGCCAGGTCACTGCCAGCTTTGGCTTGAGTTGGATGCCCCGCGGCAATTGCTTTGATGATGCCTACGGTCTGGCTGACGAAGCCTTGTACGCCGCAAAGCGTGGCGGCCGCAATCAGGTGGTATGCGCGCCCTTGCCGGTTGACCTGGTTTGACACACGGCTGGTAGCCTGCTTTTACTACCTCGACCCCAGGTGCAAGGGGGAGGTCAGGTGTCTTCTCTCTTATCCAAAGATGGCCTCAGCAGGCGCAAGCTCAAAGCGTTTCGCGAAAGGCCTCATTCGTTTGTGATGCCTGCTCCAGGCGGCGGGCAATGTTTGTGCACACTAGATCGCACAACGCATCCACCGATTCGTCCGTCAGCCGGTAGTAAACACTGGTGCCGCGTCCCTCGCGGGCGACGATGCCCTGCTTGGTCATCAGGGATAGATGACGCGAAATGTTGGCGGCCGTGTAGCCGCAGGCCTGGGCCAGTTCGCCTACGTTGCGCTCACCCTGTCGCAAAAGGTTGAGGATGCGCAAACGCGTGGGCTCGGCCAGCACCTGAAAGTAGGCCGCCACTTGCACCAGGGCTTGCGGGGGCAAATCCTTCATCTTGGACTCCATTTCTGTATCGATGCATGCATGCGGTCATATGATACGTTATTGACTAATTAGCTGATTGATTAAATAATTAATCAAACATCTTTGGAGAAGCCCCGCATGCGCCGCACTTTCTGGCTTGTTTCCGCTTTTGCCGTGTTGACAGGCTCAGCCGACGCCCAGGTCGGGCAGAGCGCTGCCCCGCTGGCGTATCTGGAGGTGCAAGGCGCCGCCCAAGCGGGCGGGTCCAGCAGCGACGCCAAGGTCGAGGCGGTGCGCGACACGGTGGTGTCTTCGCAGGTGTCCGGGGCCATCGTGACCTTGCAGGTCAAGGGCGGCGACCGGGTCAGTGTCGGCCAAGAACTGCTGCGCCTGGACGCGCGCATGGCCAGCCAGGGCGCGGCTGCCAGCCAGGCCCAGGTGGCTGCCGCCCAAGCCAATTTGCTGGTGGCCAGCAAAGAATACGAACGTCAAAAGCAGCTCTTCGCCAAACGCTATATCAGCCAGGCAGCACTGGACAATGCGCAGGCGCAGTGGCAAGCCAGCCAGGCACAGGTGCAGGCACTGAGCGCCCAGGCGGGTGTGGCCTCAACACAGGCAGGCTTGCATGTGCTGCGTGCGCCCTATGCGGGCGTTGTGAGCAGCGTGCCGGCGGCGCTGGGCGACATGGCGATGCCGGGTGTGCCGCTGATTCACATGTACGACCCCGCTGCTTTGCGTGTGACGGCTCAACTGTCGCAAGAGCAGGCTGCGCGGCTGCGCCAGGCGCGCAGCGTTGAAGTGGAGATCCCCGGCCTGCGCGGCGAGCGCATTGCCCTCTCCGCCAAAAACATCGAAGTGCTACCCACTGCCGATGCCCTCAGTCACACGGTCACCGTGCGCGGCTTGCTGGGCGAAGGCCCGCAGGGCGCCGCGCCCGGCATGTTTGCCCGCCTTTTCTGGCAAGACGCCACCGCGGGCGACCAGCGCCTGCTGGTGCCTGCCAAGTCCGTCGTGCGCCGCGCCGAGATGATTGGCGTGTATGTGCAAGGCAGCAACGGCCAGCCGCAACTGCGCCAGGTGCGCCTTGGCCAGCCGCAGGGCGAGATGGTGGAAGTCTTGAGCGGTCTGCGCGCTGGCGAGCGCGTTGCCGAGCAGCCGCAGGCCGCGGCCAAGGTGCGCTGACATGGGGCGCGCAACCGACTCTATGGGCATCTCCGGCCGCATTGCCCGCCAGTTTCAGGCAGCCCAGATCACCCCGCTGCTGGCCTTGCTGGCCCTGCTGCTGGGCTTGTTTGCGGTGCTCGTCACGCCGCGCGAAGAAGAGCCGCAGATTGACGTGACCATGGCCAACGTGATCGTGCCCTTCCCGGGTGCTTCGGTGGCCGATGTGGAGCAGATGATCGCCTCCCCTGCCGAGCAAGTGCTGTCGCAGATGCTGGGCGTGGAGCATGTCACCTCGGTGTCGCGCCCGGGCATGGCGGCGCTGACGGTGCAGTTCAAAGTGGGCGTGCCACGCACCGAGGCCTTGGTTCGCCTGCACGACACCCTGCGCAGCAATGCCGACTGGCTGCCGCGCGGCCTGGGTGCGCTGGAGCCCATCATCCGCCCCAAGGGCATTGACGACGTGCCAGTAGTCACGCTGACGCTGTTCAGCCAGAACCCGGACACCGGCGCCTTTGCGCTCGAGCGCGTGGCCCACAGCATGGAGGCAGAGCTGGTGCGCGTGCCCGGCACCCGCACCGCCTACACCGTGGGCGGGCCAGGCCGCGCGGTGCTGGTGCGCCTGGATGCGGGCCGCATGGCCGGCAGCGGTGTGACGGTGGACGACATCCGCACCGCCCTGCAGTCGGCCAACATGGGCCTGCCCGTGGGCGAGCTGCTGGCCGGCAACCGCTCCGTGACCATCGAGGCCGGGCCGTTTCTGGCACACGCCCAAGAGGTGGCCGACGTCATGGTCAGCGCACGCGGCGGCAAGCCGGTGTTTCTGAAAGACGTGGCCGATGTGCAGGACGGCCCCCTGCCCGCCACCCGCTACGTGTGGCACGGCGTGGTAACCGACGGCCAGGCCCAGGAATACCCTGCCGTCACCATCGCCGTCACCAAAAAAGCCGGCGAGAACGCCATCGACGTCGCCCGCGCGGTCATGCAGCGCGTGGATGACCTGCGCAACACCGTCATACCTGCCGACGTACAGGTGGCAGAAACGCGCGACTACGGCGCCACGGCCAACGACAAGGCGCAAAAGCTGATGCAAAAGCTGCTGTTTGCCACCGCGTCGGTGGTGGCGCTGGTATTCATCGCGTTGGGCCGGCGCGAGGCCATCATCGTGGGCGCGGCCGTGGCGCTGACGCTGGCCGCAACGCTGTTTGCGTCATGGGCCTGGGGCTTCACGCTCAACCGCGTGTCGCTGTTCGCGCTGATTTTCTCCATCGGCATCCTGGTGGACGACGCCATCGTGGTGGTCGAGAACATCCACCGCCACCAGCAGCTGCACCCGGGCAAGCCGCTCGCGCAGATCATCCCCGGCGCGGTGGACGAAGTGGGCGGGCCGACCATTCTGGCCACCTTCACGGTGATCGCCGCCCTGCTGCCCATGGCGTTCGTCACCGGTCTCATGGGGCCGTACATGGCCCCCATCCCCATCAACGCCAGCATGGGCATGGTGCTGTCGCTGGCCGTGGCCTTCACCGTCACGCCGTGGCTGGCGCGGCTGTGGATGAAGGAGCACGTAGGCGTGCATGGTCAGGCTGATGGCCACGCAACGGCCCACACCGGTCTTGCAGCCAAGCTGGCGCCATTGTTCGAGCGCATCTTCCGCCCGCTGCTCGATGACCAGCGCGGCAGGCGAAGCCGCGGCCTGCTGGGCCTGGGCGTAGCGGCGCTGATTGCCGTGTCGCTGATGCTGCCGGTGCTGGGCTGGGTGCAGCTCAAGATGCTGCCCTTTGACAACAAATCCGAGTTCCAGGTCATCGTGGACATGCCCGCCGGCACTCCGCCCGAGGCCACCGCCGCCGTGCTGCACGAGCTGGGCGCCTACCTGGCTACCGTGCCCGAGGTCACCAACTACCAGGCCTATGCCGGCACGGCAGGGCCCATCAACTTCAACGGCCTGGTGCGCCAGTACGACCTGCGCAGCGGCGGCGAGGTGGGCGACATCCAGGTCAACCTGCTGGACAAGCACCAGCGCAGCGAGCAAAGCCACCCCATCGCCATGCGCGTGCGCCCTGCCCTGCAAGAGATCGGCCAGCGTCTGGGCGCGAACGTGAAGGTGGTCGAAGTGCCGCCCGGTCCGCCCGTGCTGGCGCCCATCGTCGCCGAAATCTACGGCCCCGACGCCGAAGGCCGTCGCCAGGTGGCCCATGCCGTGCGCCAGGCCCTTGCCGGCACCAGCGGCATCGTCGATCTGGACGACAGCGCGATTGCCGACGCCCCGCGCAAGCTGCTGCTGGTGGATCGGCGCAAGGCGGCGCTGATGGGCGTGCCGCAATCGGCCATCGTTACTGCCCTGCATGCCGGCCTGTCGGGCGAGCAGGCCACCTGGCTGCACGATGCCAGCAAATACCCCACGCCGGTGCTGCTGCAGCTGCCTGCCGAGCAGCACGGCAGCCTGGATGCGCTGCTGCAATTGCCGGTGCGCACTGCCGGGGGTGCGCTGGTGCCCATACGCGAACTGGTCGCCATCACCGACACCCTGCGCGAGCAGCCGGTGTATCACAAGGATTTGCTGCCCGTGAACCTGGTGGTGGCCGACATGGCCGGCAAGGTGGACAGCCCGCTGTACGGCATGTTCCAGTCGCGCAGCGCCATAGCCAGCATCACCGCGCCCGATGGCGGCAAGCTGGAGGAATACTTCATCCGCCAGCCCAATGACGCCTTCCGCGGCTACGCCATCAAGTGGGACGGCGAATGGCAGATCACCTACGAAACCTTCCGCGACATGGGCGCCGCCTATGCCGTGGGCCTGATCCTGATCTACCTGCTGGTGGTGGCGCACTTTGGCTCGTACCTGACGCCGCTGATCATCATGGCCCCCATACCACTCACCATCATTGGGGTGATGCCCGGCCACGCGCTGCTGGGCGCGCAGTACACGGCCACCAGCATGATTGGCATGATTGCGCTGGCCGGCATCATCGTGCGCAATTCCATCTTGCTGGTGGACTTCATCAAGCTGCAGGTGCAGGCGGGGGTGGACTTCAAGCAGGCCATCGTGCAGTCGGCCATCACGCGCGCGCAGCCCATTGTGCTGACCGGCCTGGCGGCCATGATGGGCGCGTTTTTCATCCTGGACGATCCCATCTTCAACGGGCTGGGCATCTCGCTGATCTTCGGCATCGCCGTGTCGTCGGTGCTGACGCTGGTGGTCATTCCCATCCTTTACTACGTGGCCTACCGCCATCGGCTGGCAGCCATCACGGGGCAGGAGGCAGTCGCATGAAGGCAATTAAATTGATAGCTGCTAGCGCACGTACCATAAGGGCTGGCGCCATATTTGATGCAAACATGGCGCCCGCCCGCCCCGCCCTGGCCGCAATCACCGCGCTGCTGATCGCAGCCACTCTGGCGCCCGCCGCGCAGGCCACCGACCTGCTGCAAGCCTGGCAGGCTGCCCAGTCGCACGACCGCGAGCTGGCGGTGGCCCGCGCCACGCAGGCCACCGCCCTGCCCCAGCGTGAGCAGGCCACCGCCCTGTGGCGCCCCGGCGTGGCGCTGACAGCCGCAGCCGGCCTGGCCACGGGCGAGACCGACACGCGTGGCGCGCAATTTGCCGCGCCGGGCTTCGGGCAATCCACGGGCGTTGACTTCGCCACCTCCGTCACCGGCGGAACGGCCACCCGCGTGGCTCTGCAAGCCAGCCAGCCGCTGTACAACCCCGAACGCCGCGCCCAGCAGCAGCAGCTGGGCTTGCAGGCCGACCAGACCGACCTGCAATGGCAGGCCGCCCAGCAGGCCGCCATGCTGCGCACCGCCCAGCGGTACTTTGACCTGGCGGTGGCGCAAGAGGCGCTGCGCGTGATCGACGGCCAGCTGGACGCCGTGCGCAAGATGGCCACCGAGGCGCAAGACCGCTTCGACATCGGCAGCGCCCCCATCACCGACACCCACGAAGCCCAGGCCCGACTGGCGCAGCTGCAGGCCCAGCGCCTGGCGGCCCAGGCCGACCTGGACATCAAGCGCCGCCAACTGGCCGACAGCACTGGCATGCCACCCGCCGCCCTGACAGCGCGGCTGCCCGGCCACGGCGAGCCAGCCACCACCCATGCACTGCAGGTTTGGCAGCAGGAGGCCGAAGCAGGCAACCCCGCCATCCGCCTGCAGCAACTGGCCGCCCGCATCGCCCAGGCCGAGGCCGACAAACACGCCAGCGCCGCCGCCCCCAAGCTGGATCTGGTGGCCCAGGCGGCACAAGACCGCCTGAGCGGCAGCGGCGACTACGGCAGCGGCGCACGCAACAAAAACCTGAACGCGATGGTGGGCGTGCAGCTCACCGTGCCGCTGTACACCGGCGGCTGGCGCAGCGCCAAGCAAGAAGAAGCCCTGCGCCGTTGGGAACAGGCCCAGGCCCAGGTGGACAGCACCCGCGAGCAAGTCGCCCAGCAGGTGCACGCCGCCTGGCTGGGCCTGCAACTGGGCGCGCAGCGCGTGCATGCGCTAATGCAGGCGCTGACCGCCAGCGAAGCCCGCCAGGATGCCACCCTCACCGGCCACGAGGTCGGCCACCGCACGCTGCTGGACGTACTCAACGCCGACAACGACACCGCCGCCACCCGGCTGGCGCTGGCCCAGGCGCGCAGCGAACTGCTGCTCAACCAGCTGCGCCTGTCCCAACTGGCCGGTCAGCTGGACGAGGCCGCGCTGCAGCGCGCCAACCAGATGCTGGACACGCCTTCAAACCAGTCACGGCCGTCCGGTTTGCTATCAACAAAATAGCATCCAGCGCTTACGTATCCGAGATAAAACCGTTTTTTGACTATGACATTCTGGGATAAAGCCTACGACACGCCCAGCTATAAATACGGCACGCAGCCCAACGCTTTCCTGCGCGCGCAAATCCACCGCCTGGCACCCGCCGGCCGCGTGCTGTTACCCGGCGACGGCGAAGGGCGCAACGGCGTCTGGCTGGCCGCGCAAGGGTATGGGGTTCTGTCTGTCGATGGCTCCGCCGTCGGCCTGGCCAAGGCCCGCGCGCTGGCACAACAGCGGGGCGTGACACTGACAATCCAGCAGGCCGACCTGGCCCAGTGGCAGCCCGAGCCGGCCAGCTTTGATGCCGTGGTGCTCACCTATGTGCACCTGCCCAGCGCACTGCGCACCAGCGTCCACCGCCGCCTGGCCGCCGCGCTGCGCCCCGGGGGCTGGATGATCATCGAGGCCTTTCACCCGCTGCAACTGGGCTACACCAGCGGCGGCCCCAAAGACGTGGACATGCTCTACACACTAGACGCGCTGCGCAGCGACTTTGCCGGCCTGTTGCGCGAAGAACTGGCCTGGGACGGCGTAGTACCGCTGGACGAAGGCCCGGGACACCAAGGCCCGGCGCATGTGGTGCGTTGGCTGGCGCAATCTGCTTTTTAAACCTGGTTCAAAGGAGAACCCTCATGACCTCTTGGCAACTCGTGCGTATTTTTGCCGGCACCTTCGTGCTTTTGTCGCTGGCGCTGGGCGTACCTGGCAGCCCTATTTTTGTCAGCCAGTGGTGGCTGGCATTCACCGCCTTCGTGGGCGCCAACCTGCTGCAAAGCGGCTTGACCAAGTGGTGCCTGCTTGAAAGCATCCTGCGCAAGCTGGGCATCCAGCCCGGCTGCTGAGGAGACACCCCATGCCAACACAACAACCGTTGGTGGTGGACGTGCGCTCGCCCGCAGAATTTGCCAACGGCCATGTTGCAGGCGCCATCAACCTGCCGCTGAGCGAGCTGGCCGAGCGCGTCACCAGCGTACTGCCCCAGCGCGACGCACCATTGGTTCTGTGCTGCGTTTCTGGCGCGCGCTCGGACGTGGCAGCGCAGTGGC
>NZ_JBFWLZ010000054.1:0-11640 GCF_050251835.1 Diaphorobacter sp.
TTATGAGCAGCGTCGGTTTGGCCTCGTCCATAATTGACGTTTACGTCAACATCACTTATCGGAGACACAAGATGGACATCCAGGGCAAGGTATTCATTGTTACGGGCGGAGCGTCCGGACTGGGTGAGGGCACAGCGCGCATGTTGGCCGAAGCGGGTGGAAAAGTTGTGATTGCCGACATGCAGGCCGACAAGGGGGAGGCCGTGGCTCGCGACATTGGCGGTGCTTTCGTGCGTTGTGATGTGAGCAACGAGACCGATGGCCAGGCAGTGATTGCCAAGGCTGTCTCAATGGGCAAGCTCATGGGTTTGGTCAACTGCGCCGGCATCGCTCCTGCCGAAAAAACCGTTGGCAAGAATGGCGCCCATGCACTGGCCACATTCAGCAAGACCATCACCGTCAACTTGGTGGGTAGTTTCAATATGATTCGCCTTGCCGCCGAAGCCATGAGCAACAATGAGCCCGAAACCACCGGCGAACGCGGCGTACTGATTTCTACAGCTAGCGTTGCAGCTTATGACGGACAGATTGGCCAGGCGGCCTACTCCGCGTCCAAGGGAGGCGTAGTCGGCATGACCTTGCCTATTGCACGCGACTTGGCCCGAAGCGGTATCCGCAACATGACGATTGCTCCCGGAATCTTCGGCACCCCCATGCTGTTCGGCATGCCCAAAGAGGTACAAGAATCCCTGGCTGCAGGTGTGCCTTTTCCCAGCCGACTAGGTACACCACAGGACTATGCCAAGTTGGTTCGCCACATTTTTGAGAATGACATGCTCAACGGCGAAGTCGTCCGCCTGGACGGCGCCATACGCTTGGCACCCAAGTAATGTTGACTTGATCGCGATCCGCGCTGACCTCTCTAGAATCAAGACTATATTTTCAATACATGGATCTCCAAACAACGGGGTTTCACGTTGAGTCGACCCGGGTTTCATTGACACTCGTGAACCGTTGGGAATTGCATCGTTCGCGCTCGGCCGGCGAAATGTCGTCGGCAGTTCCGTGGCGCCGCCTGGGGTTACAGAGTCTCTCGATGTGGTTGAAGATATCGGTACGCGCGGCGTAGGCCTGCTGGAGCATGCTGCTGACCAGGTTGTGCTCGCGCAGCAATGTCTGCCGCTCATGGCCTGTGAACTGACTCCCCTGATCGGAATGCGCCGTGACGGCCCGCTTGGGCTGGCGACGCCACTAGGCCATCAACCGCGCATCAAAAGTGAAGCCGGTGTCGATCCGGCTCCCCATCGACCAGCCCACCGCCTAGCGCGAGAACAGATCCACCACGATGGCCAGATACAACCCGCCTTCGTGCGTACGGATGCCCATAGAGCTTGATCCACTTGTACAAGCTGTGCTGGCTCACGCCATGCGCGCCGGAACCTCGGCCACCTTGTGGCTTCGCTCGGTGATCTGCTTGACCGCCTCGATCTTGAATTCTTCCCGGATAGGGCTGGTTCTTCTTCAGGGCTCCTCCTGTTGGGCCTCAGTTTGAGGCTCGAAGGTGTCTACTGAACCAGGGGCGATTCAGTGCAGCATAAAACTTTGCCAAACAACAGCAGTAGCGGCGTGCCACTTGAAGGCCATGCCGTGCGGCAGCTTGCCACGCGCAAGCGATGACAAAAAGAAAAACGCCACAAACGAAAATCGTTGCGGCGTTGTGAACTGACTTGTGAGCCGTTGTCTTGTAACCCAAAGAGCTTTTTAAAATTAACGACTTACGGAATTGCGTGGCGGAGTGGACGGGACTCGAACCCGCGACCCCCGGCGTGACAGGCCGGTATTCTAACCAACTGAACTACCACTCCACAGTGGTGTAACTTTTGCCAAGCCGCTTCAACGACTGAGCCAAGCGTTACAAAACTTGGCGACCCTACGGGGATTCGAACCCCGGTACTCACCGTGAAAGGGTGATGTCCTAGGCCTCTAGACGATAGGGTCACAAACAAAAAACCAGACACTTACTATCTTGGTGGAGGTAAGCGGGATCGAACCGCTGACCTCTTGCATGCCATGCAAGCGCTCTCCCAGCTGAGCTATACCCCCAAGATAAATGGCGGAGTGGACGGGACTCGAACCCGCGACCCCCGGCGTGACAGGCCGGTATTCTAACCAACTGAACTACCACTCCACAGTGGTGTAACTTTTGCCAAGCTGCTTCAGCGACTGAGCCAAGCGTTACAAAACTTGGCGACCCTACGGGGATTCGAACCCCGGTACTCACCGTGAAAGGGTGATGTCCTAGGCCTCTAGACGATAGGGTCAAAACCTAAGAACTTGCGTTCAATTTACAGGTGGTGGAGGTAAACGGGATCGAACCGATGACCTCTTGCATGCCATGCAAGCGCTCTCCCAGCTGAGCTATACCCCCATTGATTCGAGCCTTGAATTTATTCTTGGCCGTCATCACCTGAGCCTTGAATTATAGACAGGTTTTTAATGGATTTTCAATCGTGCGAGGATTTTTTCGCGTCCAAGCAATTCCAGCACTGCATCGACCGATGGCGTGTGCGCTGTGCCCAGGGTGAGCACGCGCACGGGCATGGCCAGTTGGGGCATTTTTGCACCCTGCTGTTTGAGCACATCCTTGATGCCAGCGGCGATTGCGTCCTTGTTCCAAGCAACTGTTTCCATCACCGCAGAAAAGGCCTCCAGCAAGGGCGCCGCCGCATCGGTCACATGCTTGGAGTAATCCTGCGCATCGCGTTCGACAGCCTCCTGATAGAACAAGCGGGCCCAGCGCGCCAGATCCACCAGCGTTTCACAACGGTCCTTGAACAATGCGCAGATGCGCGGCAGGCGGTCGTCGGAATCCACAAGGGCTTCGGCCACACCGGTTTGCAGCAAGAAGGGGCGTACCAGCGCGGCAAGCTGCGCGTCGTCCGTGGCCTTGATGTGCTGGGCATTCACCCAGCGCAGCTTTGCTTCGTCAAACTGACCAGCGCTGCGCCCCAGGTGATCCAGGCTGAACCACTCCAGAAACTGCGCGCGGCTGAAGATTTCATCATCGCCGTGGCTCCAGCCCAGGCGGGCCAGATAGTTGACCATGGCATCGGGCAGGTAACCCTCGTCGCGGTACTGTGTCACGGGCTTGGCGCCATTGCGCTTGCTCATCTTCTCGCCCTGCTCGTTAAGCACCGTCGGCAGGTGGGCAAACACCGGCACCGTGGCACCCAGAGCTTCAAAGATGTGGATCTGGCGCGGCGTGTTGTTGACGTGATCGTCGCCGCGGATCACATGGGTGATGCGCATGTCCATGTCGTCCACACACACACAGAAGTTGTAGGTGGGCGTGCCATCGGGACGGGCGATGACCAGGTCGTCCAGTTCACTGTTCTGGAATTCGATACGGCCCTTGCACTTGTCGTCCCAGGCCACCACGCCATCCTTGGGCGTCTTGAAACGCAGCACGGGCTTGACGCCCTCGGGCACGGGCGGCAGCACCTTGCCGGGCTCGGGGCGCCAGGTGCCGTCGTAGCGGGGCTTTTCCTTGGCGGCCATCTGGCGCTCACGCAAGGCGTCGAGCTCTTGCACACTCATGTAGCAGGGATAGACATGGCCTGCAGCCTGCAATTGGGCCAGCACTTCCTTGTAGCGATCCATGCGCTGCATCTGGTAGTACGGGCCTTCGTCATGATCCAGCTGCAGCCAGGACATGCCCTCCAGAATCACATCGACCGATGCCTGGGTGGATCGCTCCAGATCGGTGTCTTCGATGCGCAGAATGAACACGCCGCCGTTGGCGCGTGCAAAAGCCCACGGGTAAAGCGCCGAGCGGATGTTGCCCAGGTGGATGAAGCCCGTGGGCGACGGGGCGAAACGAGTGCGTACTTGTTGTTGTGTCATGGCAGGGTATCCAGTCCTCGGCAGAGGTCTGTCTTCAAGTCATCAATGTGCTCCAGGCCTACGGAGATGCGGATCAGCCCCTGGCCGATGCCGGCCGCCTGGCGCTGTTCTTCTGTGAGGCGGCCGTGCGAGGTGCTGGCCGGATGGGTGATGGTGGTCTTCACGTCGCCCAGGTTGGCGGTCACGCTGCACACCTGCGTGCTGTCCACCACGTGGAAGGCATTCGCACGCAGCTGCTCAGCGCCCTGCCCGGCCACGTCAAACGACAGTACCGCGCCGCCCAAACCGCCTTGCTGGCGCATGGCCAGCGCGTGCTGCGGGTGGCTCTGCAAACCTGGGTAGTACACGCGCGCCACCTTGGGGTGCTGCTCCAGCCAGGAGGCCAGTTGCAGCGCAGAGGCGCTTTGCGCCTTCACGCGCAGGGCCAGTGTTTCCAGGCCCTTGAGCACCACCCAGGCGTTGAACGCCGACAGGTTGAGCCCCGCGCAGCGCATGAAGCCACCCATGACTTTCTCCACCAGCGCAGCCGAACCGCACACAGCCCCCGCCATCACGCGGCCCTGGCCGTCCAGCAGCTTGGTGCCCGAGTGCACGACCAGGTCGGCACCCAGTTGCGCGGGCCGCTGCAAGGCGGGCGAGGCAAAGCTGTTGTCCACGGCCAGCAGCGCGCCGTGGGCATGGGCCAGTTCGGCCAGGGCGGCGATGTCGCACAGGTCGGTCAAAGGATTGGTGGGCGTTTCGGCAAACAGCAGGCGGGTGTTGGGCCGGATGGCTGCCTTCCACTCGTCGATGCGGGTCTGCGCGACAAAGGTGGTTTCAACGCCGAACCGGGCCATTTCGCTGCCCATCAGCTTGATGGTGGAGCCGAACATCGAGCGCGAGCAGACCACGTGGTCACCCGCCTTCAGCACCGTGAGCGCCACCAGCAAGATGGCGGCCATGCCGGTGGTGGTGGCCACGGCGCATTCGGTACCCTCCATAGCCGCCAGGCGACGCTCGAAGCTGGTCACCGTGGGGTTGCCGGTGCGGCTGTAGGTGTAGCCGTCTTCCTCGTTGGCAAAGCGCCGCGCGGCGGTGGCGCAGTCGGGCTGCACGAAGCTGCTGGTCAGGTACAGCGCCTCGCTGTGCTCGCCCCACTGGCTGCGCGCAACCGCCTCGCGCAGCGCGAGGGTGTCGGGGTGCAGCCCTGCTGGCAGGGATTTGTCGGTCACGGTGACGTTCCTTATCTCAAAAACAGGAGCAGCTAGCGCTTGTTATACATAGGTTTGAGGCACTTTTCATGCCAAATCCGTCTGGGTCTGGCACATGGCGCTAATGGCACGATGAAACCGGGCGGGCTCAGAAGGAGTGAATGAATCCGGCGTGGCCGAGCGGAGCGCACAAACATGCCCCATCAAGGCGCAAAGCGCAGCCATAGCTCGGGCTATGGCGAGCATTTGCAACGCCGAGGGGGGTGCGTTTTTGCGCAACGAGCGGACATGGCGGATTCGTTCACAGCTTCTCAGGCCTCCTGGGCATTGGGCAGGGACAAGCGCGAGGTGCTGACCTGCTCTTCCTCACCGCCGCGGTTGCGGCCTTCATTGAGGGCAGTCACCTCATCGTCTGAGATGTCGCCGGTGATGTACACCCCGTCAAAGCACGAGGCCTCGAAGCCCTCGACCTGCGGGTTGATCTTGCGCACGGCCTGCTTCATGGCGTCCACGTCCTGGTAGATCAGCGCGTCAGCGCCGATCAGCTGGCGGATTTCCTCGACCGTGCGGCCATGAGCCACCAGTTCGTCACGCGTGGGCATATCGATGCCATAGACGTTGGGGTGGCGCACCGGCGGTGCGGCAGATGCCAGGTAAACCTTCACGGCGCCAGCGTCGCGTGCCATCTGCACGATCTCTTTGGAGGTGGTGCCGCGCACGATGGAGTCATCCACCAGCAGCACCTTGCGGCCCTTGAACTCGCTGCCAATGGCGTTGAGCTTTTGGCGCACCGATTTCTTGCGCGCGCCCTGGCCCGGCATGATGAAGGTACGGCCCACGTAGCGGTTCTTGACAAAGCCCTCGCGATACGGAATACCCAGCAATTGCGCCAGCTGCATGGCGCTGGGGCGGCTGGATTCGGGAATGGGGATGATGGCGTCGATCTCGCCAGGCGGCACGGTGGAGATCACGCGCTTGGCCAGCGTCTCGCCCATGTTCAGGCGTGCCTGATAGACCGAGATGCCATCCATCACCGAGTCCGGGCGCGCCAGATAGACGTATTCGAACACGCAGGGGTACAGGCGCGGATCGTCCGCGCACTGGCGGGTCTGCACGCTGCCATCGGCGTGCACAAAAACGGCCTCGCCGGGCGCTATGTCGCGATCCAGCATGTGGGTGGTGCCTTCCAGCGCCACCGACTCGCTGGCCACCATGATCGTGCCATCAGCGCCCTTGCCCATGCACAGCGGCCGAATACCAAACGGATCACGAAAGGCCAGCAGGCCATAGCCTGCAATCAACGCGATCACGGCATACGAGCCCTTGATGCGCTTGTGCACGGCACGTACCGCGGCAAACACATTGTCATCCGTGAGCCGGGCGCCGCTGCTCACGCGCGCGAGCTCATGCGCCAGTACGTTCAACAGCACCTCCGAGTCGCTTTCGGTATTGGTGTGGCGATGATCGGTATCGGCCAACTCGCGACGCAACTGCTTGGCATTGGTCAGGTTGCCGTTGTGCACCATCACGATACCGAAAGGGGCGTTCACGTAGAAAGGCTGGGCCTCCTCCTCGCTGGACGCATTGCCGGCCGTGGGATAGCGCACCTGCCCCAGGCCTACAACGCCCGGCAGCGCACGCATGTTGCGCGTGCGAAACACGTCGCGCACCATGCCCTTGGCCTTGTGCATGAAGAACTTGCGCCCTTCCTGGGTCACGATGCCCGCTGCGTCCTGTCCCCGGTGCTGCAGCAACAGCAAGGCGTCATAAATCAGCTGATTGACTGGGGTCGTGCTGACCACGCCGACGATTCCACACATAGTTCGCGTTCCATTTACAAGCGGCAGGAGACATCCCGCCAAAAAAATTGCCAGCACCCGCCACCAGTGGGCAGCAAGACAGCCTCATAGCGGCAGATGCCGCGCCAGCTCCAGGGGCAGCGCTGGCCTCAAACCCTTGAGCGCAGTCTGCAGCAGCGGAGCGCCCTGCGATTGCTGCCACCAAGGCGCCTCATGCATCGGCGTCCAGCCGGCCACCAGCGCCACCGCCAGCAGCAGCACCAGACCACGCAACGCGCCAAACAGCGCCCCCAGCGCCCGGTCTGCAGGCCGCAGGCCCACGGCCTCGACCAATTTCTTGAGCAGCCAGGCCAACAGACCGCAGGCAAATATCGCGCCGACAAAAACCACCGCAAAGCCCGCCACATGACGCCAGGACGCACCTGCCTCGCCCATGGGCAGCAGCGCACCCACATCGCCCGCAAACCACTGCGCGGCAAAAAACGCCACCACCCAGCCCGCCAGCGACAACAGTTCAAACACCAGCCCGCGCCACGCACCGATCAGCAGCGATGCCAGCAGCACCGTGAGAAAGATCCAGTCAAGCGCCGCCATGCGCGATCTATCCAGCAAATGCCGTCATCCAGACAGGCTTACAGCGCCAGCACCGAGGCCGGCAGTCCAGCGCCCTTGACGCGTGCAGCCGCCTTGTCAGCATCGGCGCGGCTGTCAAACGGGCCGACGCGCACGCGCGTGCGCTTGCCATCCTTGGTGTTCACCGCCTGGGTGTAGGTCTTGAGGCCCGACCGCTCCAGTTTGTCTCGCACCTCGCGCGCCTTGTCGTCGTCGGCAAAGGCGCCCACCTGCACTATGAAGCGCTCTTGCCCAGCACGCTCCGCCCCTGGGGTGCTGCCCGCCTGCGGGTCGCGCCCCTCAAGCAGAGCGCGCGCGCGCGCCGCATCATCCCGACGGGCAGGTTTGGGCTCGGGTTTGGACTCTGGCTTGTGCTCGGGTTTGGGATCGGGTTTGGATTCCGGTTTGGGCTCCGGCTTGACCTCTGCGTGGGCACGCGGGGTGGGGACCGGCGCTACGGGTTCGCTGCGGGTGCGCGGGGGCGCCATCTCTTCACCTGCAGCCAGGCTGGCTGCGGCCGGCTCTGGCGCCGCAGTTGCAGCAGTTGCAGGTGCGGGAGCAGACTCAGACTCGGGCGCGCCAGGCTGCGGCACGGTCAGCGGCGGTGTTTTGTTGCGATCAGGAATGTCGATGGCCACGTTGACCGGGACAGGCCGCGGCTGGGTGTCGAACAACAGCGGAAACCCCACCACGCCGGCAGCCACCAGCACGGCAGCGCCAATGAGACGATGCCGTGCACGCCTGCGCATCTCGTCAACGCTCTCGGCCTGGGGTGTGCGTGAGCGTTTGGCGGGCTTGCTGCTGTCGCCCTGCTGCGGCTCTTGCGCGCCAGGCCACCGAAACTTGAAAAATGCCATGAAGTGCGGACCCGTTATGCGCCCAGATTTATGCGCCCAGATGCTTGGCCTGCAGGCGGGGCACTCCGTTTTTGAGCACGCCGCCTACTGTATAGAACGAGCCAAAGACCACAATTCTATCAGCGGGGTCTGCGGCCTCGACGGCGGCGCGCAGAGCCTCTTCGGGGCTGGCGTGCAGGCTGGTGGTGACCTGCCGGCGCCCGCCCGCGGCCATCTGCAGGGCGTTCCATTTTTGCTGCAGGCTGGCAGCCGTCTCGGCGCGCGGCGTGGGCAGATCGGTGAAATACCAGCGGTCGATCACCGGCCCCACCTTGGACAGCATGGGCAGCAGGTCTTTGTCGGCCATGGCGCCAAACACCGCATGCGTAGTGGGGTAGTAGCCCATGGCGTCCAGATTGGCGGTGAGCGCCGCCACCGAGTGCGGGTTGTGCGCCACATCCAGCACCAGCGTGGGCTGGCCCGGCACGATCTGGAAGCGCCCGGGCAGCTCCACCAGCGCCAGGCCCGCGCGCACGGCCTGCGCGGTGATCGGCAGGCGATCGCGCAGCGCCTCCAGCGCGGCCAGCGCCCCCGATGCGTTGACCAGCTGGTTGGCGCCGCGCAGCGCTGGATAGGCCAGCCCCGCGTAGCGACGCCCACGCCCGGCCCAGGCCCACTGCTGCTTGTCGCCCGAGAAATTGAAGTCCTGCCCAAAGCGCCACAGGTCGGCGCCGATGGTGTGGGCGCGGTCGATCACGCTTTGCGGCGGCATGGGGTCACTGACCACCACAGGGCGGCCGGTGCGCATGATGCCGGCCTTCTCGCGGCCGATGGTCTCGCGGTCGGGCCCGAGAAACTCCACATGGTCGATGTCGATGCTTGTGATGACGGCGCAGTCGGCGTCGATGATGTTGGTGGCATCCAGCCGCCCGCCCAGGCCGACTTCCAGAATGACCACGTCCAGCAGCGAATGGCTCAGCAGCCGCAGGATGGCCAGCGTGGTGAATTCAAAATAGGTCAGCGTGACATCATTGCCGTTTTGGGTTCTGGCGCGCTCCACAGCGGCGAAGTGCGCTACCAAAGATGCAGCATCAACATGCTCGCCGCGAATGCGGCAACGCTCCTCGAAGTGCACCAGGTGCGGCGATGTGTAAACCCCCGTGCGGTAGCCGGCCTGTATGGCCACGGCCTCCAGCATGGCGCAGGTTGAGCCCTTGCCGTTGGTGCCGGCCACGGTGATCACGGGGCAGTCAAAGCGCAGCCCCAGGCGGCGCGCCACCTCGCCCACGCGTTCCAGGCCCATGTCGATGTTCTTGGGGTGCAGCTGCTCGCAGTGGCGAAGCCAGCCTTCCAGTGTCTGCGGAGGAATGTGCATAGCGGGCCGGATTGTCGCCGAGCCGGGCATGCGCGATGATGCGCGCCCATGAGTACCCCCACGATCATCGTTTACGGCATCTCCAATTGCGACACCGTCAAGAAGGCCCGCGCCTGGCTGCAATCGCAAGGGCTGACGCACCAGTTCCACGACTTCAAGAAGCAAGGCGTTCCAGCTGACCGCCTGCCCGCCTGGGCCGCCGCTGCGGGCTGGGAAAAGCTGCTCAACCGCCAGGGCACCACCTGGCGCAAGCTGGACGCAGCCGCGCAAGCCTCGGTCATCAATGCCGCCAGCGCCACAGCGCTGATGCAGCAACAACCGTCGGTCATCAAACGGCCCGTGGTGGAGTGGCAAGGCACGCCAGCGGGCGAGGTGACGGTGGGCTTCAGCGCCGAGGCATGGGGCGCACGTAACGCAGCCAGCGCGGGGAACGCCCGCACGCCCGGCCAGTCCAAGTCTTGAGCCCGCTTCTGTTTACGCAGCTTTACGGCTTGGCGCCGATGTGTTGACGCACTGGGCTGAAACTTGTACCGGGTCTGGCGCGTTGCATGCCGACCATAAGGAGCTTTGCCCATGAACAAGATCATCGTATTTGCCGCCCTGACCACGGCGGCGCTGGCCGCCCAGGCGCAGGAACAGGGCCGCGTGCTGTCGGCCACGCCCATCACCGAGCAGGTCGCCATTCCGCAGCAGGTGTGCGGCAACGAAACCATCTACAGCGGCGCGCGCCCCACCACCGGCGGCGGTGCCGTGCTGGGCGCCATTGCCGGCGGTGCGGCTGGCAACGCAATCGGTGGTGGCAGCGGGCGCGCGGCCGCCACGGCACTGGGCGTGATCGGCGGGGCGGTGCTGGGCAACCAGATCGAAGCCGGGCGCCCCGGCTATCAGAACGTGCAGCGCTGCACCACCGAGACCTATTACGACAAGCGCACCGTCGGCTACGACGTGGTGTATGAGTACGCTGGCCGCCACTACAGCATGCGCACCCAAACCGACCCCGGACAGTGGATACCGCTGACGGTGAGGCCCGCCGTCCCCGGCATCCCGGGTTACGCGCCCCTGGAACCGGGCTACCAGCCGGGTTATCAGCCGGGATACCCGTCTGCTTACCCGCCAGGCCAGTCCGCGGTGCACGGTGGCTACACCCCACCGGGGGTGGTGGTGTCCACCCAACCCGGCCCGCCCGCCTATGTGGTGCAGCCGCCCGTCACGGTGATCGAGTACCGCGACGCCTACGGCTACCCCTACCGGCCACCGCGCGGACACGACCACCGCGACGGCTACGGCCGCTGACCTGCCGCCGCGCGCGCGGGCAAGCCTAAAATCAGCGGCTTGTCCCCCATCTGCAACACCCCATCCATGATCACCGACAAGATCGACGGCGTCACCGTCACCACCCAGGCCAATGTGTACTTTGACGGCAAGTGCGTGAGCCACAGCCTCACCTACCCTGACGGCACAAAGAAATCGGTGGGCGTGGTGCTGCCGTCCACCCTCACCTTCGGCACCGGCGCGCCCGAGATCATGGAATGCGTGGGCGGCGCGTGCGAATACAAGCTGGCGGGCTCCGACACATGGGCGCCGTGCGGCCCAGGCGACAAGTTCAGCGTGCCGGGCAACTCCAGCTTCGACATCCGCGTGACCGAGGCTTTTCACTACATCTGCCACTACGCGTGAGGCAGCGCCCTGCCTTGCGTGCGGCGCAGAGCCAGGGCATCAAGGCGTTTTTGGCTTTCAGCCCTTGCTGGAAAAGCGCTGGCAGCTACTATTTTTGAAAGATATTCCATGGCAACCATCCTCCAAAACCTCCCCGTCGGCCAGAAGGTCGGCATCGCCTTTTCTGGCGGCCTCGATACCAGCGCCGCACTGCGCTGGATGAAGAACAAGGGTGCCCTGCCCTACGCCTACACCGCCAACCTGGGCCAGCCCGACGAGGAAGACTACGACGCCATCCCGCGCAAGGCCATGGAATACGGCGCCGAGAA
>NZ_JBFWLZ010000055.1:0-11296 GCF_050251835.1 Diaphorobacter sp.
CCTTCGCATGTAACGCTTTGTTGGGCAACGGTTTTTACTGGCACTTGCGCGAACTGCGCCATGCGAAGCTGTTTTTGTACACCCAACCACCACCAAGCCATAAAAAACCAAATGAAAACAAGGCGTTGCGAAGTGCGCGAACCTCCCAGGGAAAATCAGTCCACTGGAGGATCGCGCTACGCGTCATGGTACGACACAGCATGTGCTGCGCCGGTCACAGCACCAGCGGGCCGTCAAAATCCGTCGCTTTGAACGTGCCGTGCTCGATCACCTCGAAGCCGCGCGTGCCGGGCATGCGGTAGAGCCTAAGGCAGTCTGCAGACGGGTCTATTTCTGCCAGCAAACGGCGTTCCAGCGCTTCGTACTGGGCCATGTCCAGCTGGCATTCGAACACCGATCTTTGTACCCGCTGCCCGGTGCTTTCGCACACCCGCGCCACGCGGCGCAAGCGGCGCCGGCCCGCTTTGGTTTCGGTGTTGACGTCGTAGCAAACCAGCACCAGCATGGCTGGCCCCTACTTGGCCACAAAGGGCACATAAGGCGCCCCGTCTTCGCGCACGGCGCGCGCCAGCAGACGGGCTTGCACCAATGGCACCAAACCCAGCGGCACGGATTGCGCCAGCAGTGGGTGGTTGATTTCGTCCTTCTTGCGCTCTTGGTGGGCTACCACCACGGCTTTGCGGGCATCTGGCTGCAAGACAACCGCGCCGCCTTCGCGCAGCACAAAGTCGTGTGTGCCCAACTGGCCTCTGTTGATCAGCGTCAGTGCCAGCCGGTCTGCCCAGGGGCGAAACTCTTCCATCAAGTCCAGGGCCAGGGCAGCGCGGCCCGGGCGCAAGGCGTGCAAGAAGCCCACTTGGGGATCAAGCCCGGCTGCCTCTAGGGCGCTGCGGCAATCGTTCATCCACATGGCATACAAAAATGACAGCAGGGCGTTGAGACGGTCGCGCGGCGGGCGGCGTGTGCGCCCGTCCATGGCAAAGGCGGCGCGCTGGTCGGGGCGCACCAGTAGGCCCAGGCCGCTGAAGTATTGGCGTGCGGCTTCGCCTTCCACACCGCGCAGGCTATCTAGGTTGGTGGTGCCGGGCAGGGCGCGCAGGCTGGCGGCCAGGTCATCTGCCAGGCGGGCCAAGGCTTTGGCTTCGTCTTCTGACTTGGCTTCTCGGGCGCCGCGCTGCAAAACTTGCCGGGTGTTTTTGATCTTGCCGGCCACGCTGGATCGGGCCATGTCCAGCGTGAATGCCGGATCGGCCACGCGTTGAAACTGCGCTTGGCGCAGCAGCACATTACCGCTGACAGCCCCTTCCAGCCGCGCTTTGAAGCGGCCGTTGTCGTCCAGCAGCACCAGCGCAATACCCCGGTCGGCCAGCAGGTGCATCAAGGGTGCAGACAGGTGGATATGGCCAAAACACACCACGGCGCTCAGGTGGTGCAGAGGCACGCGCAGCCGGGTTTCGTGATTGACCTCGACACGAAGGGTTTCGTTGTCCAGCCGCAGGTAGGTTTCGGGCGTTGTGACGTAGAGGGTGTTGAGCAGTTGCATGATCTGGAGGCTGGTGCGGTGCTGTCACGCGTCGGGGTCGAACAAGGTGTGCCGGGCCGATTCCAGGTTTGCTTGTGTGACCTTGGGCTGGCAGCGCTCTTGCAGCGAGCAGCCTTTGCAGCGCTGTTGTGCTTGCGGGCCAGCCAGAGGCGACGGCAGTTGCCTGCTGGCCAGCATCTGCCGTACGGCTTGTGCCGTACGTGCCACATCGTCCCGTAATTGCGCCGTGATGGGCACGGTGCGGCGGCGCCTGGAACTGGCGTAATACAGCGCGCCCTCCGGCACGGGTTTGCCGGTCATGGTCTCCAGGCACAGAGCTTGCGCGGCCAGCTGAAGGTCGTCACAGGCGGCAATGTCGGCGGCCTTGTGGCGGCTGCCGTGTTTGTATTCGACGGGGTAGGGCACGCCTCCGGCCAGAAACTCCACCACGTCGGCCTTGCCTATCAGACCCAGCGTGTCGTGCCACAGCGGCAGGGCGCGCTCCACGCGCACGCCTTTGGCCGTTTCGACGCCAGGCAGGTCGGCCTTGGCATGCACTGCCTGGCCGCGCAGGGTGTGGAGGTTGTCGTCAAACACCTGCTCCAGGTGGATCAGGCCACACTGGCGCGGGCAGTATTGCCAGTGCTGCAAGGCCGACAGGGCAATGGGATCGGGTTCTGGCGCGGGGGTGGCGGTGGGCATGGGCGCTACGGTTTTTTGGGCGCCTTCCTGGCTTTGGCTGGCGGTATGGCCTTGATCGCTTCGGCTGCCTTGGGCGTGGCCGGTGGCAGGTAGTTGTCACTGGTCACTACCGATTTACCGGTTTGGCCCTCCAGCTGCGTACGTGCCTGATGGGCGATGCGGCCACCGGTTTGGGCTGCGGCCTTGTTTTCTGCCATGCCGGTGGCATCCACACTTTCTGCAATCTGGCGAGTCGATAGCTCGGCCAGAGCGGTAAAAATCAGCTCAGCCTCGCTCATGTGGTCGCGCAGGTTGTGGCTTTTCAGGCCCTTTTTTGCTTTGTGCTGCGCCACGCTCAGGCCCGACCATTCTTGGTGAATGATGTTGGTCAGGATGGCGAACTCGCTGCCCGCTTTGATGTCGTGCCCGCTCCAGTAGTCGGTGAGCTTATTGCGGGTTTCCTGTCCAGTCATGCGCTGCTGGATCCACTTGTCGCTGCGGCCATGCTGCTGCCAGGTTTGGCGCGCGCGGTCCAGCGCCTGGGCTGGGTCGGCCATTTCTTGCATGCGTTCGTAGCCCACCTTGGCCAGCCACAGTTTGATGGGTTCTGCCTTGGGGCTGGGGATGGATTGCACGATGCGAAGCAGGCCTTGGGCGGTGGCGCAATCGGTCAGGCGCTGCTTGCCATCCGCAGCGGTCAATTTCAACCGTCGACAAAATGTCGACAGTTCAGCGCCGTCTTCCGCCTTGACGCGCTGCTTCATCTTGAACCAGTAGTCGCGGGCGTTTTCGCTGTCGGTCAGCACCTGCACGATGTCAATGACCGAAAACCACCAGGTTTCGGTGGCCTCGTCGTACACGCGGCGGATGCCCTGGCTGTCGAATTGAGTGGGCAGGGTTTTCATGTGCCCCCGGGTCAGAAAAGCCGGGTCAAGGTCACGCCCGCTGCGGGCTGCAGCGATTGCCCCACAGCCAGACTTTGCCCATCAAAGGCAACCGCATACGCATCAAAACTGCGCGCCACGGCACCGGCTTCTTTGGGCTGAACTTGCAGGCGCTCAAACAAGGCGTGCGCCGGGGCGTTACCCAGTTCGCTGTCGTGTTGGAACACGTACAGCCCGCGCGTGGACATTTCGCCGCGTGCCGCGGAGCGGTCGTGCTCGAACATCTGGCCCAGCGCTTGCCACAGCAACTCCAAGTCGTCCTGCCCAAAGCCGGTTTGCTTGGCCAGAAAGGACGAGACAAAGCCATGCGCCACATACACGCCATAGGGCACGGTGTGCTTGCGGCCCATGGTGCGGTTGTCACCCTGCTGCTTTTCTGCCTCAGCCTCGGTGGCCACCGCCATGCGGGTGATGGAGTGCTCCAGCGCCACGATGGGTTCGACCGAACGCGCAAACGTCAGCTGCACTGGGCCACGCACCTGGCCACAGTTCACTCCAGTGGACATGACGGCGCCAAAGGTGCGCACATCAAAAAAGTTCTGGCACATCCACTGGCGCGCCAGGGCCACCTCGTCGGCGCTGCCTTTGCGCTTGTCTTTGCCGGGCTTTTTCTTTTTGGTGTCAGCTGCTTCGTTTTCTGTAGCTGCTTGCGCTTGCTCCTCGGGCGTTTCAGCCAAATTTAATGCGGAATAGGCACGCTGGTTTTGGTGGTTCAGGATGGCTTTTTCGCGCACGTAAATCTCAAAACGCTTTTCGCCATCCACCGGGGTGCGCTCGTCTTGCTCTTTCACCAGCCCGACAAAGTTGCGCACTTTGCGCTTGAGCGACACATCGGTGACCAGGCCATGGCCGGATTCGGCATCCAGGCGCGGCATATTGCCCGCGTCGGGGTCACCGTTGGGATTGCCGTCTTTGACATCAAAAATCAGCACAAAGTCATAGCGGTGGGCGAGGGGTTGGGCGGGGCTCATGCGGTTTCTCCTTCAGGGGTGCCGTGGTCGGTGTCTTGGGATTTGCGTGTGAAAAAGTCCTGGCGCTGGTGGTAGTAGCCCAGCGCGAAACGGCCCTGGTCGGGCAACTGCAGATGTTTGGGAAAGTCGTCGACAGGGCCCAGCACTTCGCCCAGCAGCTTTTCAAACACTGTCACACGCCCGGGCATCAGCTTCTTGAGGTGTGCGTTCTTCAGGCGCAGCAAGGTGGTGAACACCGCCACCGGTGTGCTGGAAGCGGCGCCGTAATAGCGGTCGCGGATGGTGGCGTTCAGCCCAGGGCTGGCTTCTTCCTGGATTTTTTCCAGCACCGCAAAGAGCCGCCCCAGGCGGTAGGCCGGGTGCGTGTTGTTGAGGTCGAGCATGGGCAAAAACTCCTTCTCTGTACTTTGGCGAAAGCGGATGTGGCGGTTGAGGCAGGCCTTGATGGCTGCGGCGCGCGGGTAATTGATGTTTTGCTCGGCTCGGCAACGCCCCACGGCAGCGTTGAGCCACAGGCTGGGGTACGGCGCATCCGGCCCTGCCAGCAGGGCATCCACGATGGCGCCGCCCAGGTTGGGCGGAATGTTGTCGGCCTTGTTTTGCAGCGCCACGGCGGTCAGCAGGCGGAACAGCGAGGGGTACTGCGGGTCATGCGGCCCCCGCGCAAGCGACAGGTCTTCAAAGTGCTGCGCGATGCGCTGACCCAGTTCGCACAGGGTGATGCAGTGGTAAAAGCGGATGCTGATGCGCGCAGCATTGGGCGCGAGGCCCAGCACGTGGTAGCGCAGGTTTTCATCTGATTCGCCCCACTGCCCGCTGTGCACGGCATCCAGCAGCGCGCGCACGGCGGTGGTACCGCCGTCGGGGTTGTCCTGGAAGATGTCGCCAAAGATGGTCTCGAACGGGTCTTGCCGCTCAGCCCAGAACACCGTGGAGGCGTCGCCCACCTGCATGCGCTGGGGCGAATCCTTGCGCAGCAGGTGGTTCAGCGCGGTGGTGTAAGCGAAGGCGGCAGCGCGGCTGACGGGGGCGTTTTCGCCCTGGCGCTCAGTCTTGCCGTAGGACTCAAAAGCGCGCGCGTTGAACGAGACGATGTTGGCACCTGAGGTCTGCGCGCCCCACACCCCTTTGATCGACGCATGCAGGCGTTCGACCGGCGCCCGCTCGCCCGTCACCAGGCACATGGCCTGCGGCGCATCGTCAGCGCCAGCGGTGCTGAGCGCCGCTTGCACCACGGCGGGGCGCTGGCACACCAGATCCAGGTCGCCGTGCAGGCGGAAGCTCATCACGGCGTTACCCTCCAGCGCCTCGTTCCAGGCGGGCTGGCGCTCCAGTTGTGCCACATCCCGCCGGTGCAGAAACCGCAACACAGCCTGGATGCCTGCATCCTCCCTGACCACTTCTGGCAGCGCCTCGATACGCGCACGAAACGCCGCATGCTGCTCGGCTACGCGCTCGGGCTTGCCCTTGGTGTCCACGCCCAGCACATATTCCAGTGTGTCCCACAGCAGGTTGGCCGCCACCCCCGAGGTTTTCTTGACGCCCTGGGGCACGCGAAAGACGCGCGCCACCTTCTTTTTGCCCTGCAGCTCGCGGGTGTCGCGCAGTTGCAGCAGTTCGCCGTCGGTACTGATCTCCAGGATGAACGGAATCTCCTTCTGCTCTAGTCCGAAGGCGGGCAGGCGCTGCGCCGGATCGGGGTCATCGCATTTGCGGCGGTAGTAGTCGCTCAGGGCTTGCAAAATCATCCGCGTGTCTCCTCGAACGGCGGCACCTGCACTACGCCGCGCACCATCTTCGCGTTGAAAAAGCGTGGCTGCGGGTCGGCGGGGTTCGAAAAATCCAGGTCGTGCAGCATCCAGCCCAGCTCGCGCGTGTCCTCAATGGGTGGGGCTGGGGGCGTGTCGGCGGTGACCAAGCAGAAGTCGGCAGCGAACTCGCGGCAGCCCAGGTAGGGCTGGTTCACACACTGGCCTTTGCGGGTGCGGCGGGTGAACATCTCGGTGTATTTCATCAAGGGCTCGGTGCAGCCGGGCGCCAGCGACAGATCGGCGTGGATGCGGTAGGCCACGTCGCGCAAAAAGTAGCCCGCACGCTGCTGGCGATCGTCTTCGATATACAGGCCCAGCGTGCCGCTGCCCGCCGCCATCGTCTGCTGCACGTTGCGCGTTGACACCACAGCGCTGACCTCATTGCGCCGCAGGTTGATAAAGCGGATGGGCTTGAGTACTTCGATACGCTGCACTTGCCAGCGAATGGCGGGCTTCCACAAAATGGACTCGAATACGGCGCGGGCGGCAGACGGCGTCATCACATCGTAGGACACGCGTTCCACCTTCATCTCCGGGCGGGTAAAGCAGGCAAAGGGGCCTGCAACTTCGAGGCAAAAGTGGGACGACATGGGGCTCCTTCACAAAACAAAACCGCCGGGTTGGTAAAGGTCGGCATCGCCTGCAAGGCCCAGAATGCTGCTGTATAGATTATCAGCATCTGCCAGCACGTACAGGCCCGGCACGGGCAGCAAGAGATCGCCTTGCTGCAGCATCTTGTCAGCCTTCCATTTCGGGATACTTACGGTGTAGCGCTGCAATTTGCGCGTCAGCCAGCGCTGCGGGCCTTCTGCCGCCAGGATATTGAGCAGTTTGTCGATCGTGTTGCGCTGTGGTGCGTAGCGCACCACTACGGGGACACTGTCTTGATCGTCAATCAGCCGGAAGGCTTGTGCGGCGGTCCGAAACTGCACGGCCAGCGTGCGTGGCTCCACCTTGAGCAGGCCAACGATGCCGTGCTTGTCCAAATCCACCGAGTGGTAGAACTCGGTGAAGTAGTGAGTAAAAAGGCCACGCGCCAACGGGTTGTGCGCCTGCCCCTGCAGGGTGGCGATGCACGCATCGGCGCCTTTACGCAAATGTCCGAGCGGGGGTTTCTCGGGCGGCACAAACACCACCACGCGCCCCATGCCGGGCAGCCGCCCTTCACGGTTGCAGCGACCCGCAGCCTGGACGATGGAGTCAAGCCCTGCCAGCGCGCGGTACACCACGGGAAAGTCGATGTCCACGCCCGCCTCTACCAGTTGGGTGCTGACCACGCGCAATGGCCGCAGGTCGCGCCCTTCGCGTTTGGCTTGTAGGCGTTGTTTGATTTCGGCAATGACATCCTTGCGATGCGCACCGCACATCAGAGCCGACAGGTGCAAGGTGCCCTCGGGCATCAGGCGCTGCAACTCGCGCGCGGCTTTGCGGGTGTTGACAATGGCCAGCACGCAATCCTCGGCGCCGAGCTGCGCGGCCAGGTCGGCCCAAGGGGTGGGTGTTGTCCAGTCGGCAGGAAGCTCTACCTGCACGCGCTGGAGGGCGTCGAACAGGGCATCGGGGTGATCGATGATTTCGCGTACGTTTTCCAGTCCGCGCAGGTTTTTATGGGCATCAAAGTACGTGGTGCTGGCCAGCGCTGGCTGGGTGGCGGTGCACAGCACCACCGTCACACCGTAGTGCGCCACCAGCAGCCTGAGCACATCCAGAATCGGTTGAAGAAAGTCGGGCGGTAGCTGCTGCGCCTCGTCCAGCACGATGACGCTGCCCACCAGGTTGTGCAGCTTGCGACAGCGTGAAGTTTTGGCGGCAAACAGTGATTCGAACAACTGCACGTTGGTGGTGACGACGAGGGGCGCATCCCAGTTTTCGCAGGCCAGGCGGCTGCGGGCAGTTTCGTCTTTCTCGGCGGCATCAAACTGACTGTGGTGCTCCACCAGCACCTCGTCGCCCAAGCCATGGAACACGTTGCGGAACACGTCCGCCGTCTGCTCGATGATGCTGGTGTAGGGGATGGCGTAGATGATGCGGCGCTGGCCGTGGGCCTGCGCATGCTCCAGCGCAAACGCCAGGCTGGAGAGCGTTTTGCCGCCGCCCGTGGGTACGGTGAGCGAGAAAAACCCCTTGGGCAACGCAGCCTGGGCGCGACACTGGCGCAAGACATCCGCACGCAAGCGGTTGACCAGCGTGTTGGCGGCGGGCAGCGCCGCCATGTGGGCGTCAAATGCAGCGCGCATTTGCCCCAGCGTGGCAAAGCCTGTGCGGTGCGCGGGCTTGCCCGCATCAAAGTGCGCTTCGGTGTCCAGAAAGTCGGCATCCACAAGGCAAGAAAACAGCATGCGCACCCAGAAGGCAAAGCCTTCTGCTCCGCCCGGAATCACTCGTAAATCAGGAGTGAAGCTACCTGGGCTCAACACCTCAGCGGGCGGGTTGGCTGCCAGCGTTTCTTTGAGCTCTTGCGCGCTGTCAGGGTGACGCAGCCGTAGCTGTAGGCCTTGGTGCCAGTCGTCCAGGCCTACGTGGTGCCCTGCAATCAGGTAGGCCAGTACGTGCGCGGCCAACTTGCCTTGGGCACCATGGGTTGTTTCCAGTTGCTGCAAAGCCCACAGCGCGCCAGCAGCGGAATGGGTTTTTTCGCGCCCCCCCACTTTGCCTTCGATGTGCGCGTTTTCGCCATCGGCCAGACGCACATAGCGTTGAAACCCGGGTCGGTATTTACCTAGGTCGTGCCACAGGCCAGCCAGATAGGCCCAGCGCAGCGTGGGCTCTGTGGCGTCAAAGGGCTGGGAAAAATCGGCCGCTAGCGCAGCCACCTGGTTCAGATGTTCAGCCAGCAAATGCCCGCCCGAATGGGCCCAGGGTGTTGACATAGAGCCTCCCGCTCATGCTGTTGTATGCCGTGAATACGCACGCCGAGGAGGTGTCATGGCGCCCTCCTTTGCGGCCATGATAGGCAGGCTCTTACTGCGCCGCCGGCAGGCACAGCCGCAGCCGCGCGCCGCCCAGCGGCGAGGCCAGGGCCTGCACGCTGCCGCCGTAGGTCTGGGCCAGCGTGCGCACGATGTCCAGGCCCAGGCCTGCGCCGGGGCGCTGCTCGTCCAGCTGCACGCCGCGCTCGAACATGCGCTCGCGCAGCGCCTCGGCAATGCCGGGGCCGTCGTCATCGATGGTGAAGCACAGCTGGCTGCCCTCGCGCTGCACGTCCACCACCACGCGTGTGCGCGCCCATTTGCCGGCGTTGTCGATCAGGTTGCCCAGCAGTTCGTACAGGTCTTGCTCCTCGCCGCGAAAGACGGCGTCTCGGGCGCCGTCTTGCGCCTGCGGCGCCAGCTCGAACGTCAGCTGGCGGTCGGCATGCAGGCGCTGCATGGTGCGCAGCAGCGCCTGCAGCGGCGCCAGCACCGGCGTGCGCAGCCCGGTGGCGCGCACGGCGGCGGCGGCGCGGGCGCGGGCCAGGTGGTAGTCCACCTGGCGGCGCGCGCTGGCCACCTGCTCGGTCACCAGTTGCGCCAGCGGTGTGCCCTCTTGCGCCGCGGCGTTGGCCAGGATGGACAGCGGCGTGTGCACCGCATGCGCCAGGTTGCCCGCCTGGGTGCGGGCGCGCTGCACCATGTCGGCGTTTTCAAGCAGCACGTGGTTGAACTCGCTCACCAGTGGCTGCAGCTCTTGCGGAAAGCATCCCTGCAGCCGCGTGGACTGGCCGCCGCGCACGGTGGCCAGCTGCTCGCGCAGCCGTTGCAGCGGGCGCAGGGCCAGGTGCAGCTGCACCGCAACTGCCACGGCCAGGCCCAGCGTCAGCAGGCCCAGCGCGGTCAGCAGCAGGCGGGTGAAGCGCTGCAGCGGCTCGGCCAGCAGCGCGGTGTCGCCCGCCACGGCCAGGCGCAGCGGCGGGGCGCCGTCTTCGGGCAATTGCAGGGTGCGCGCCACGGTCAGCAGTGCGTGGCCCTGGCTGTCGTGCAGCTGCAGCACGCGAAAGCCGCGCGCGGGGTAGTCGCCCGCCACGGGCGGCAGCGCCAGCACCTGGTCCCAAAGCGAGCGCGAACGTGCCACCGCCTCTTGCGGTGCGGCGCCCAGCTGATCCACTTGCCAGTACAGGCCCGACAGCGGCTGTGCCAGACGCGGGTCGAAGGCTACGGGCGCCACGCGGGTGCCGCCCTGGGGTGTCCAGTCCACGGCGGCGCTCAGCTGGTCCAGTTGCACCACCAGCTGCGCCTGCAGCTGCTGGGTGATGTGGTCCTGGAACAGCGCGCGCAGCGCCCAGCCTGCCAGCGCGACGCTGAGCAGCATCCAGGCCAGCGTGCCCGCCAGCAGGCGCAGGCGCAGCGAGCCGCCCGCCGTCATGGCGCAGCGCCGGCGTCCACCAGCCGGTAGCCCAGGCCGCGCACGGTCTCGATGCTGCCCGGCGGCAGCTTCTTGCGCAGGCGGCCGACAAAGACCTCGATGGTGTTGGAGTCGCGGTCGCTGTCGTGCGGGTAGATGTGCTCGGACAGCAGGGTGCGGGGCAGCACCTGGCCCTTGCGCTGCATCAACAGCGACAGCAGCTTGAACTCGTGGCTGGTCAGCGTGAGCGGCTGGCCGTCCACCAGCACGCGCGCCTGGCGCGTGTCCAGCCAGATCGGGCCGCACTGCCACTGCGCGCTGGCGTGCTCGCCCAGGCGGCGCAGCAGGGCGCGCAGGCGCGCCAGCAGCTCTTCCATGTGAAAGGGTTTGGCCAGGTAGTCATCGGCCCCCGCGTCCATGCCGGCCACCTTCTCGTGCCAGGCGCTGCGCGCGGTGAGGATCAGCACCGGCATGTTGCGCCCTGCCGCGCGCCAGCGGCGCAGCACCGACAAGCCGTCCAGCACGGGCAGGCCCAGGTCCAGCACCACGGCGTCAAAGTCTTCCACCTCGCCCAGGTAATGCGCCTGGGCGCCGTCGCTGGCGTGTTCCACCGTGTGGCCCGCCGCGGCAATGGCCTGCACCAGCTGGGCGCAGAGGGTGGGTTCGTCTTCCACGACGAGGATGCGCATCAAGGCTCCTTGCGTTTGATCTTCAGCACCTGGCCGTTGACCGCGTCCACTTTCAGCTTGGCCACGCGGCCGTCGCTTTGCAGCAGGCGGATCTCGTAGAGATAGCGGCCGTCATCATGCTCGAACTCCACCTTCAGCACCTGGCCCTGGTGGTCGCGCTCGACCTTGTCGATCACCGTGCGCAGCGGCAGCACCTGGCCCTGCTGCAGCGCCTTGCGGGCCAGCTCATGGTCACGCTCATCGGCATGCAACGCGCCGCCTGTGGCGCCGGCGCCCACAAGCAGCAGCATGGCAAAGAGGCGGCGCAAGGTGTTCATGGGCTGTGGTTATACGGGCGCGGCGATGAACGACGGATGAA
>NZ_JBFWLZ010000056.1:0-10603 GCF_050251835.1 Diaphorobacter sp.
CTCGCCCCTTTGGGGAGAGGGAGGGGTGAGGGGCCTCTGCGGCATGTTCATAGTCAAGTGAAAACACCTTGCGCAGTGCTGCTCTGCCTTTGCGGCTTTTTCTCTCTCTCCCGAGTGCGGGCGAGGAAGCCAATACCCTCACCAAACAAGCATTACGCGCTAATCGCTATGCCTTTATTGCAGCCGCGACAGCGCGGCGCTGGCCAGCTCGGCCATGCGGGTGAGAAAGTCGGTGCCCATCGTGGCCTCGAAGCGGTGCGGGTCGTGCGAGCCCAGCACCAGCAGACCGAAGGCCGGCTGCTCCACGCTGTCGATGGCGCCCACGCGCAGCGGCAGCAGCGCCAGCGACTGCACCTCGTGCGGCTGCGCCAGCCAGCCCGTGGCGTCAAAACCCAGGTTGGGGCCGCAAAACGGCATGGTCAGCGACGAGGCAAACGCGCGCACATCCGCGCTCACGCCCTGGGCCCAGGGGGCGTGCGCATGCGCGGGAGCCATGTCCCACAGCCGCAAGGCCACCTGCGGCACGTCAAACAGCGTGTGAATGCCCTGCTCCACCACCTGCGGCAGCGCGGCGGCGTCCTGCACGGCGGCCAGCTGGCTCGCCCAGGTCAGGATTTTCTGTGCCGTGGCGGCGTTTTCGGTGCCGTGGCGCACCATGTCCATCACGCGGTGCTCCAGGCCCTTGATCTTGTCGCGCAGCATCTCGGCCTGGCGTTCGTGCAGGCTTACGGCACGCTGGCCGTGCGGGCTGGCGATGGTGACGCTGGCCAGCAGCTCGGCGTGGCGCTCAAAAAAGCCCGGCGTGTTGGCCAGAAACTGCGCGATGTCGTCCTCGGTGATGGGGGATACGGATGAAGCGTGTGGAATGGAAGAGGTCATAGCGTGTCAGGAATGTCGATCTGGCCTTCAAACACCGTGGTGGCCGGACCAGTCATGAATACAGAGTCTTGCGGGCCGCCGGCCCAGTCGATGGTGAGCAGCCCGCCGCGCGTGTGCACCTGCACGCGCGCATCCAGCAGCCCCAGGCGCATGCCCGCCACGGCGGCAGCGCAGGCGCCCGTGCCGCAGGCCAGGGTCTCGCCCGCGCCGCGCTCGTACACGCGCAGGCGCACCTCGGTGCGGCTGAGCACCTGCAGGTAGCCGGCGTTCACGCGCTGGGCAAAACGCGGGTGGCGCTCGATCAGCGGGCCGGTCTGCGCCACGGGGGCGGTGTCCACGTCATCGACCAGCTGCACGGCGTGCGGATTGCCCATGGACACGACCACTATCAATACTGTAGCTGGCAGCGCTTGATCATCAAGGGCTAGAGGCCATTTTTGTGCCATACCCTGCATCACCGGCGCAAGGCCCGTGGTGTCAAACGGCACGCGCGCGGGCTCCAGCTCGGGGCGGCCCATGTCCACCGTCACGCGGCCATCGGGGGTCAGGCGCGGGGCGATCACGCCGGCCATGGTCTGCACGCGGATGGTGTCCTGCGCCGTCAGGCCCTTGTCGCGCACGTAGCGCGCAAAGCAGCGCGCGCCATTGCCACACTGCTCTACCTGGCCGCCATCGGCGTTGTGGATCACGTATTCAAAGTCGATGCCCGGTGCGGGCGAGGGGCGCACGCTGAGGATCTGGTCGGCACCCACGCCAAAGTGGCGGTCAGCCAGAAAGCGGTACTGCGCGGGCGTCAGGCCCAGCAGGCCCCGGGTCTCGTCGAGCACCACGAAGTCGTTGCCCGCGCCCTGCATCTTGGTAAAGCGGATGTGCATGGGGGCGGATTATCGGCGCTGCACGCCCCGCGGCCGCACTCACGGCAGCGCACTGCCCATAATGCAATCCATGCCACGCACCAGCCAACAACTCCATCCCCACCGCGAGCCGGTCACCCCTCTTCATGCGGCCACCGTGCTGCTGCTGCGCGACGCGCCCTGCCCCGATGGCGGCAGCGCGCTGGAAGTGCTGATGACGCGCCGCTCGGACAAAGCCAGCTTTGTGCCCGGCGCCTACGTCTTCCCCGGCGGCGGCATCGAGGCGCAGGACGCCGACCCCGCCGCCCATGCCCAGGCCGACCACCGCCCCGCGCAATGCGCCCAGCGCCTGACCGACGCCCTGGCCGCCATCCGCGAAAGCTTTGAAGAACTGGGCGTACTGCTGGCGCGCCACGCCGACGGCCCCCGCCAAGGGCAGATGGCCGATGCGGCCGACATTGCCGCGCTGCAGCGCCACCCGGCCGCGCCCGCCACCTTTGCCAGCCAATGCGCCGCGCGCGGCCTGCGCCTGGCGGCCGACTGCGTGTACCCGCTGGCCCACTGGACGGCCGACCGCAACCTGCCCAAGCGCTTTGCCGTGCCTTTTTTGGTGGCGCGCATGCCCGAAGGCCAGGAGCCCGTGGCCGATGGGTCCGAGCAGTTCGAGCCCGTGTGGGTGCGCCCGCAGGACGCGCTGGCGCGCCACGAGGCCGGGCAATTCTTCATGATCTTCCCCACCATCCGCACGCTGCAGCGCCTGGCGCAGTTTGCCGACGTGGACGCGGTGCTGGCCGCCGTCGCGCACGAGCAGCCGCTGTGGGTCAGCAGCCCGCGCGCGGGCCTGGTCAAGGGCAAGCCAACACCCCACATGGAGCACGAGCCGCCCTATGGCGAGCTGGCACTGGTCTGCCCCGACGGCCAGGCCCTGCATGTGCTGGACTGGCAGACCGAAACGCCCGTGCCGCTGCTCAAGAACGTGCAGCGCCTCACCGCGCCCAACCCTGGCGTGATGACCGGCCCGGGCACCAACAGCTACCTGGTGGGCGACCCGGCCACGGGCTACATCGCCATCGACCCCGGCCCGGCCGACACCGAGCACCTGGACAAGCTGTGGCGCGCCGCAGGGGGCGACATCCGCATGATCGTGTGCACGCACTCGCACCCCGACCACTCGCCCGGCGCCGCGCCGCTGCAGGCGATGTGCGTGCGCGCCGGCCGCGCCGCGCCGCCCATCCTGGGCCTGCCGTCACAACCCACGGCACGCGCGCACAGCCAGTTCGCTCCCGACCGGGCGCTACAAGATCAGGAGCTTCTCACGCTTATCGGACAAGGGCTGGACGGCAAAATCACCCACACCCTGCAGGTCATCCACACGCCCGGCCACGCGGCCAACCACCTGTGCCTGCTGCTGCGCGAAGACGGCCTGCTGTTCTCGGGCGACCACATCCTGAACGGCAGCACCACCGTCATCGACCCGCCCGACGGCAACATGGCCGACTACCTGGACTCGCTGGACCGGCTGGACGCGCTGTGTGCCGAGCATGGCGCCGAGTTCATCGCGCCCGCGCACGGCTACGTGCTGGGCGATGCCCGCGCCGCCATCGCGCGCCTGAAGGCCCACCGCCTGGCGCGCGAGGCCAAGGTGCTGGCCGCCCTGCAGGCCCGGCCGGACGGCAGCATGGACGACTGGGTGCGCCTGGCCTACGACGACGTGCCCGAGCGCCTGTGGCCCGTGGCGCAGCGCTCGCTGCTGGCGCACATCGAGCGCATCCGCATGATGGAGCCCGGCAATGACTGATGCGCACGGCGCCGAGCCCGTGCGCCTGGCCAAGCGCGTGGCGCAGCAGTTTGCCTGCTCGCGCACCACGGCCGAGCAATACATCGAAGGCGGCTGGGTGTCGGTGAACGGCCGCGTGGTCGAACTGCCCGGCGCCCGCGTGGCGCCTGGGCAAACCGTGGCGCTGGCGCCCGACGCCAACCCGATGGAGCTGACCCCCGTCACCCTGCTGCTGCACAAGCCGCCGGGTTTTGAAGCCGGGCTGGGCATGGGCGCCGCCAGCGCCCCCCACGGCAGCCGCAGCCAGGGCGCGCCGCAAGCCGTCACGCTGCTGGGCGCGCAATCACACCTGCCCGAAGACGCCGCCGGCACGCGCGTGCTGCTGCGCCACTTCAAACAGCTGGAATGCTTCACCCCGCTGCCCACCGAAGCCAGCGGGCTGGTGGTCTATACCCAGGACCGGCGCGTGGCCCGCAAGCTGGCCGAAGACATCGAGACGCTGGAGCAGGAATGCATCGTCGAAGTGGCCGGCCAGATCGCCGAGGGCGGGCTGCAAAAGCTGTGCCACGGCCTGAGCTTCAACGGCCGCCCGCTGCCGCCCATCAAGGTCAGCTGGCAAAACGAGACCCGGCTGCGCTTTGCGCTCAAGGGCATCCGCCCCGGGCAAATACCGGCCATGTGCGAGGCCGTGGGCCTGCGCGTGCTGGCCCTCAAGCGCATCCGCATCGGCCGCGTGCCGCTGGCCAAGGTGCCCGAGGGGCAGTGGCGGTATCTGCAGGGGTGGGAAAAGTTTTAATATCAAATTGATAGCTGCTAGCGCTTGCCATACAAGCGCTGGAGGCTGATTTGATCAAAAATGTGAAGCACGCCGATAAGCCGGATTCTGTGCACCCGAACCCTCTTGCAAGGGCGCGGGCGTGACCGCCATTACTCTGGGCCGGGGGTCGCCCACCCGGCTCGATGCCACCTACCCGCACACTCCGGGGGCCCCGTCAACGTGTGCCTACTTGGTGTTGCTGCGCGTAGAGATTGCCCGTTTCACCCGGATCGCGTCCCGCGCCCCGGGTGGCTATGGGACTGCAGGCTTGCGCCTGAGCGTCTGGCTTGCGCCAGCCGTCGCCAGCTTGCGCTGGCACCCCATAGAACACCCCTGGTGGCAGGTACGTGCTCCGACTCGTCTCTGTTGCTCTGATCCTCACCTCACGGTGGACAGCCGTTAGCTGCTACGCTGCCCTGTGCAGTCCGGACGTTCCTCCAGTGCCTGGTTTCCCAGATTGCACCAGCGGCGGTCTGGCGTGCTTCACGGGGGTGATTATCCGCGCTTGTGGCGCCGGTCGTGGCGCCGGTCAGCGCGCAGGGGTCAGCTGGAAGATGTTGTAGGCGATCAGCACCAGCGAACCCACGATGCCCAGCATGATCAGCCCCGGGCCCCAGCTTTTGTCGCGGGCGGAAAAGCCGATGAGCATCAGCCCGCAGCTGATGGTGAGCATGATCAGGGTGGAGTGCAAAAGGGTCATGGCGCGATCGCAGGAAGTGACAAGCGGCCCATTGTCAACCCTGCAGACGGCGAAAGCGTGAATGGCACCACCAATCTGGTGGGGCATCGGGCCTTCGGCGCGGCGCCGCGGCCTTGTGCCAGGCAGTGCGCGCTTATCCATCGGCACCATATCGTTATCGCCGCACGGCGGATCAGCTGCCCCACAATGCACGGCTTGACCACCGCTTCGCCGGATACCCACCCACCCTCCTGGAGACACCATGCGCGTTGACAACATCCTGCAAACCATCGGCAACACCCCCCATGTGCGCATCAACCGGCTGTTTGGCGCTGGCGCCCACGTGTGGATCAAATCCGAGCGCAGCAACCCCGGCGGCTCGATCAAGGACCGCATCGCGCTTGCGATGGTGGAGGCGGCCGAGCAAAGCGGCGCGCTGCAGCCCGGCGGCACCATCATCGAGCCCACCAGCGGCAACACCGGCATTGGCCTGGCGCTGGTGGCGGCCGTCAAGGGCTACAAGCTGATTTTGGTGATGCCCGACAGCATGAGCATCGAGCGCCGCCGCCTGATGCTGGCCTACGGCGCCAGCTTTGACCTGACGCCCCGCGAAAAGGGCATGAAGGGCGCCATTGCCCGCGCCCAGGAGCTGGTGGAGGCCACGCCCGGCAGCTGGATGCCCCAGCAGTTTGAAAACCCCGCCAACGTGGACGTGCACGAGCGCACCACGGCGCAGGAAATATTGAACGACTTCCCCGACGGGCTGGACGCGCTGGTCACCGGCGTGGGCACGGGCGGGCACATCACGGGCGTGGCCCGTGTGCTGAAGGCGCGCTTTCCGCAACTCAAGGTGTTTGCGGTGGAGCCCACGGCGTCGCCCGTGCTGTCGGGCGGCCAGCCGGCGCCCCACCCCATCCAGGGCATCGGCGCGGGCTTTGTCCCCAGGATCATGGACACCCGTCTGCTGGACGGCGTGATCCAGGTCGATGCCGAGCCCGCGCGTGAATACGCCCGCCGCGCCGCCCGCGAAGAGGGCCTGCTGGTGGGCATCTCCAGCGGCGCCACGCTGGCGGCCATTGCGCAAAAGCTGCCCGATCTGCCCACAGGCAGCCGCGTGCTGGGCTTCAACTACGACACGGGCGAGCGCTATCTGTCGGTCGAGGGTTTTCTGCCCACGGCCTGAACCACTTTGGGGGTGGGCATCGGACACAATTGCCCGACCATGACCAGCAGCTGCCACGCCCCCGTCCGCATTCCGGCCGCGCCCGGCGGCGCCCCGCTGACCGCACAGCAAAAAAAGTTCAACCGCCACATCGAGCGCATCGCCCAGCAGCGCGAGCTGCTGGCCCAGTGGCAGCAGGCCATTGCCGACTACCACGAGCGCTACGCGCGCGAGATCCAGCCGGCGCAAGACGGCTTGCGGGCGCTGCTGGTGGAGCTGGTGGAGTGGCTGGACACAACCGGCAGCGCAAGAAAGCTGACCAAGGCCGATCAGCGCACGCTCAGCGAGGCCATCGCCGACCGGCTTGGCATGCTGATCGACGCCACGCCCGACGAGGCCACGCGCGAGCGCCTCAAGGAAATCTACAACCGCCACAGCGGCGGCGACTACGACGCCGAAGAAGCCCAGGACCAGGAAACCGCCCGCGACATGGCGCAGGCCATCGCACGCGATCTGTTCGGCGTGGATCTGCAGGACGCGGACATGGAATCGCCGGACGCCATCTTGCGCCGCGTGCACGAGCAGATGCAGGCCCGCCAGGAGCAGGCCGGGCAAGAACGCCAGGCCCACCACGCCGCCCGGGCGCGCAAGCCCAGCGCCCAACAGCGCAAGGCGCAGGAGGCAGCGGCGCAGGCCACGCAGTCGGTGCGCGAGATCTACCGCAAGCTGGCCAGCCAGCTGCACCCCGACCGCGAGCCCGACCCCGCCGGGCGCGAGCGCAAGACCGCCCTGATGCAGCGCGTCAACCAGGCCTATGCGGGCAACAGGCTGCTCGATTTGCTGCAGCTGCAGCTGGAGGTGGAGCAGATCGACCCCGGCCACATCGCCGGCCTGAGCGAGGAGCGCCTGGCGCACTACAACCGGATGCTGGCCAGGCAGCTGGGCGAGTTGCAGCAGGAGGTGCAGGAGGTGCAGCAGCAATTCATGATCCCGTCCGGCATGGGCATGGGCCGCAACCCCAGCCCCGCCAGCCTGACGCGCGAGTTGCGCGCGTACCTGGCAACCCTCCAGGCCCAGACACTGGGGCTGCGCAAAGAGATCAACGCCCTGCGCGCCGACCCGGCCGCACTCAAGGACTGGCTGAAAGCCGAGCGCAGGCAGCAAAAAGAACGCGATGCCCTTGACGCCCAGGACGCCATCGACGAGCCAGGCCCCTGGTTCTGACGCCGCCTTCTGCTATGCAGTTAATAGCTGCCAGCGCACAGCACAAGGGCGCTACAGCCACTTTTGGCATCAAATCCTGTGTGGGGCGCAAGTGCTACCATGGCGCCCCTTTTTTTTGCTTGATCGACACAAGCCATGCTGCGCCTTTCTGAAATCAAACTGCCGCTGGCAGCCCTGCCCGCAAGCACCCGCGACGACGACACCCACCCCGACGCCCACCCCACCGCCCTGCTGCGCGCCCAGGCCGCGCAGGCGCTGGGCGTGCCCGAATCCGCCATTGCCGCCCTGCACGTGCACAAACGCAGCTTTGACGCGCGCAAGGCCGAACTGCTGGCGGTGTACATCCTGGACGTGCAGCTGGCCGATGCCGCGCAGGCAAGCGCCCTGCTGGCGCGCCACGCGGGGCACCCGCACATCCAGCCCACGCCCGACATGGCCTGGCGCCCCGTCGGTCGCGCCAGCGAGGTGCCCGCGCTGCGCCCGGTGGTGGTGGGCTTTGGGCCCTGCGGCATTTTTGCGGCGCTGGTGCTGGCGCAAATGGGCTTCAGGCCCATCGTGCTCGAGCGCGGCAAGCCCGTGCGCGAACGCACCAAGGACACCTGGGGCCTGTGGCGCAAGCGCGAACTGAACCCCGAGAGCAACGTGCAGTTTGGCGAAGGCGGCGCAGGCACCTTCAGCGACGGCAAGCTCTACAGCCAGATCAAGGACCCGCGCCACCTGGGCCGCAAGGTGATGCAGGAGTTTGTGGCCGCGGGCGCGCCGCCCGAGATTTTGTACGTGGCCCATCCGCACATCGGCACCTTCAAGCTGGTGAAGGTGGTGGAGTCGCTGCGCGCGCAGATCACCCTGCTGGGCGGCGAGGTGCGCTTTCAGCAGCGCGTGGACGGCGTGATCATCGAGTCGGCCCCCACCGGCCAGCGCCACCTGCGCGGCCTGCGCGTGCGCGACCTGGCCAGCGGCGCGGTGCAAGAGCTGCGCGCCGACCATGTGGTCATGGCCCTGGGCCACAGCGCGCGCGACAGCTTTGCCATGCTGCATGGCGCAGGCGTGGCCATGCAGGCCAAGCCGTTCTCGGTGGGCGTGCGCATCGAGCACCCGCAAAGCGTGATCGACCGCGCGCGCTGGGGCCAGCACGCGGGCCACCCGCTGCTGGGCGCGGCCGACTACAAGCTGGTGCACCACGCCACCACGCCCCCAGTCGCTGGGCGCACCGTCTATAGCTTTTGCATGTGCCCCGGCGGCACCGTGGTGGCCGCCACCAGCGAGCCAGGGCGCGTGGTCACCAACGGCATGAGCCAGTACTCGCGCGCCGAGCGCAACGCCAACGCCGGCCTGGTGGTGGGCGTGGAGCCGCAGGACTACCCGCGCGAGCCCGCCGCCTTCGAGGCCACGCTGGGCGCCACCCACGGCATGGAAGCACTGGCCGCAGGCCATACGCATCCGCTGGCCGGCATCGTGCTGCAGCGCCAGCTGGAGTCCAACGCCTACCAACTGGGGGGCGGCAATTACAACGCCCCGGCGCAGCGCGTGGGCGACTTTCTGGCGCACCGTGCGTCCAGCGCGCTGGGCGACGTGCAGCCCTCGTACAAGCCGGGCGTCACGCTGGTCAGCATGGACGACGCCCTGCCCGCCTTTGCCACCGCCGCCATGCGCGAGGCGCTGCCCGCGTTCGGGCGCAAGATCCGCGGCTACGACATGGCCGACGCGGTGCTGACGGGCGTGGAAACGCGCACCTCGTCGCCGCTGCGCATCGATCGCGGCGGCGACTTCCAGAGCCTGAACACCGCGGGCCTGTACCCGGCCGGCGAGGGCGCGGGCTACGCGGGCGGCATTTTGTCGGCGGGGGTGGATGGCATCAAGGTGGGCGAGGCCGTGGCCTGCGCCCTGCTGGGCCTGCCGCTGCCGTCGTCAGGCACGCGCGGCTCGGGCGGCGCGGCCTGACCGGGCTGGGGCTGCAACTGCAGCCGTAGCTGCGGGATTCAGTCCAGCGTCACCTTGGCGTCGCGGATCACCTTGCCCCACTTGGCGGTCTCGGCCTCGATGAAGGCGTCGCAGGCCTCGGGCGTGCTGCCTTCGGCAAAGGTGCCCATGGCTTCGAGCTTGGCGCGCGTTTCGTCGCTGCGGATGATGGCGTTGACGGCATCCGACATGCGCTTGACGATGTCGCGCGGCGTGCCGGCCGGGGCAATCATGCTGGCCCAGGTGCTGCCGATCAGGCCGGGGATGCCCTGCTCGACAAAGGTGGGCACATCGGGCACGGCGGGCAGGCGCTTGTCTCCAGACACGCCAATCAGGCGCACGCGGCCCGCCTTGCCGGGCTGGATCAGGCCGGTGGGCGCATCAAAAAACAGCTGAATCTGCCCGCCCAGCAGGTCGGTGAAGGCGGGCGATGCGCCGCGGTAAGGGATGTGCACCATGAAGGTGTTGGTCAGCGCCTTCATCAGCTCGCTGGTCAGGTGCGCGGCCGAGCCCGTGCCCGACGAGCCAAAGCTGACCTTGCCCGGGTTGGCCTTGGCGTAGGCCAGCAGCTCTTTGGTGTTCTTGAACGGCGCGTTGTTGGGCACGGCCGCCAGCAGCGGCGACACGCCCATCAGCGACACGCCCACCAGATCCTTGCGCGGGTTGTAGGGCAGCTTGGGGTACAGGCTGGTGTTGGCCGCGTAGGCGGCAATCACCACGCCAAAGGTGTGGCCGTCGGGCGCTGCCTTGGCCACGGCATCGACACCAATGATGCTGTTGGCGCCGGGCTTGTTGTCGATCACGATGGGCTGGCCCAGCGCCTTTTGCAGGCCCACCTGCAGCAGGCGCGCCATCTGGTCGGTAAAGCCGCCGGCCGTGTAGGGCACGATGATCTTGATCGGCTTGCTGGGCCAGGCGGCCTGCGCCAACGTGGGCAGCGCTGCGCTGGCCAGCGCAGCAGTGCCGACCTGCACCAGGGTGCGGCGGGAGATGTTTGTGCTCATGGGGTTTGCCTCATGGGTTTACTAATAAAAAGTGGCGCAAGCCCTTATAGGACAAGCGCCACTAGCTATTGATTAAATAGCGCCAAAACGATTGTCCGGTGCTACTGCGTTGCGCCTTACAGCGCCTTACAGCGCCTTGACCAGCTCCGGCACCGCCGTGAACAGGTCCGCCTCCAGCCCGTAGTCGGCCACGCCGAAGATCGGCGCCTCGGGGTCCTTGTTGATCGCCACGATCACCTTGCTGTCCT
>NZ_JBFWLZ010000057.1:0-10588 GCF_050251835.1 Diaphorobacter sp.
TCACGCTCATCGGCATGCAACGCGCCGCCTGTGGCGCCGGCGCCCACAAGCAGCAGCATGGCAAAGAGGCGGCGCAAGGTGTTCATGGGCTGTGGTTATACGGGCGCGGCGATGAACGACGGATGAACGTGGCCTTCAGCACCGGTTCAGACTGGTTTTTCAACAATCACGGCAAGCCTTGATGAACCAAAGGAGCCCCCATGAAACACCCCGCCCCCATGCTGGCCCTGTGCCTTGCCCTCGGCGCCGCCCCGGCGCTGGCGGACGACGACTGCGACGCCCCCGCGCAGAACTGGCAATCGCGTGACGCGGTACTGAGCCACGCCACTGCCCAGGGCTGGCAGGTGCAGCGCATCAAGATCGACGACGGCTGCTACGAGGTACGCGGCCGCGACGCTCAGGGCCGCAGCTTCAAGGCCAAGCTGGACCCCCAGACGCTGCGCGTGTTGAAGATGAAGCTGCGTGGCGGCGATGACGACGGGCACGACCGCGACCGCTACCGCGGCGCCGCCCCGGCCCCGGCGCCCGCTCAGAACGCCGCACCGGCCGCTGCACCCGCCCCGGCCCACAGCCCCGTGCTGACCCCCGGCACCACGCCGCGCGGCCAGATCGAATAACCCCCCCCTTTTTTCTGGAGACTTTCCATGTCCCACACCAAACCCCTGCTGACCACCCTGGCTGCCGCCTGCGCGCTGGCCGTGCCCGCCCTGGCGCAAGCCCGGCAGGTCACGCTGACCACCCAGCTCAAGAACTACGGCGGTGACGGCGCCTACCTGGCCGTGTACCTCACCGACCCCAAGGGCGCCTACGCCGGCACGCTGTGGGTGGCGGGCGGCAAGGCCAAGTACTACAAGCACCTGGCGGACTGGAACCGCCTGTCCGCCAGCGACAGCCGGCGCCTGCAGGGCGTGACCGGCGCCAGCGTGGGCGCGGGCCGCACGCTGAAGGTGACGGCCGACCTGGCCGATGCGCTGCTGGATGCGGGCTACGAGATCCGCATCGACGCCGCCGCCGAGGACATGCGCGACAGCCCCTCGGAAATCCGCGTGCCGCTGTCCAACGCCCAGGCCGGCAAGCCGCAGGCGGGCAAGCAGTACATCCAGTCGTTCAGCTACCAACTCAAGTAAGCGAAGGGGGCAACCATGGTTTGGCGGCAACTCCATCGCTGGCTGGGTTTGGTGGCGGGCACGCTGGCGCTGGTGCTGGGCATCACGGGCACGCTGCTGGCGCTCGACCCGCTGCGCAACGCCTGGCAGGCAGCGCCCGGCGCGCAGGACCTGCCGGTGGCCACCCTGGTGCAGCGCGTGCAGGCCAGCGTGCCCGGCGCGGAGGAAATCCGCCGCCTGCCCTCGGGCGGCATCGTGGTCCATGCGTTCGACAACGGCCAGGCCCAGGCCCTGCGCGTGGACCCGGCAGACGGGCGCGTGCTGGGCGGCTACCAGCCCTCGCTGCTGCCGCGCTGGGTCAAGAACCTGCACCGCGCATTGTTGATGGGCGATGGCGGGCGCATGGCCGCCGCCGTGGTGGCGCTGGCCATGCTGGGGCTGTCGGTCACCGGCCTGGTGCTGCTGCAGCGCCGCATGGGCGGCTGGCGCCACTTGGCCGGGCCGGTGCGCGGCACGCTGGCGCAGCGCCTGCACGTGCTGGCTGGGCGGGTGGCGCTGCCGGTGCTGGCAGTGTCGGCCGCTGCGGCGCTGGTGATGAGCGCGGCTACCTTTGGTTTGATGCCGCTGGACGCCGGGGCAGAGCCCGACGTGGCGTCCGTGCAAGGCAGCCAGCTCGCCCTGCCGGCCGGGCAGCTGCCTCTGCTGCAGAGCCTGCGCGTGCAAGACCTGCGCAAGCTCAACTTGCCCGCGGCGGACGACCCGCAAGACACCTGGCGCATCACCACCACCCAGGGCCAGGGCTGGGTGGACCGCTACAGCGGCCAGATGCTGGCCTGGCAGGACGCCACGGCCGCGCAGCGCGTGCACGACTGGGCGCTGCTGCTGCATACCGGCGAAGGTGCCTGGGCCTGGGCGCTGTTGCTGGGCGCCATGGGGGCGAGCATCCCGCTGTTCTGGGGTACCGGGCTGTGGCTGTGGTGGCAGGCGCGCCGCAGCCGCCCGCGCATTGCTGATAACAGCCCGCTGGCGCAGGCCGACAGCCTGATCTTTGTGGCCAGCGAAGGCGGCAGCACCTGGGGCTTTGCCCAGGCCCTGCATGCCGCGCTGGTGGCCGCGGGCCAGCGCGTGCACACCGCGGCGCTGGAGCACTGGCGCGTGCCGCCCGCCGCGCGGCAGGTGTATGTGCTGGCCGCCACCTATGGCGACGGCCAGCCGCCCGCCCATGCGGCGCGCGCGCTGGAGGCCATTGCGCACCTGCCAGTCACCAGCGCGCAGGTGGCCGTGCTGGGTTTTGGCGACCGGCAGTTCCCCGCCTTCTGCGCGTTTGGCGATGCGCTGGAGCAGGCGCTGCGCCGCCAGGGCTGGCCCGCGCTGCTGCCGCTGGAGCGCATCCACCAGCAATCTGCCCAGGAGTTTGCGCGCTGGGGCCAGGCCCTGGCGCAGGCCCTGGGCCAGCCCTTGCCCATCGACTACCGGCCGCGCCTGCCGCGCACCGTGGCGCTCACGCTCATGTCGCGGCAGGACTTTGCGGGCGGGGCGGGCCAGCCCGCGGCCATCCTGCGCTTTGCCCTGCCCGGTCGGGGGCTGCCCCGCTTTGCCGCGGGCGACCTGATCGGCATCGTGCCGCCCGGCCAGGCCGTGCCGCGCTACTACTCGCTGGCCTCGGGCAGCGGTGATGGTTTTGTTGAAGTCTGCGTGCGCCGCATGCCCGGCGGTGTGTGCTCGGGCCACCTGCATGCCCTGCAACCGGGCGACAGCGTGCAGGCCTTCATCCGCCCCAACCCTGGCTTCGCGCTGCCCGCCGGCCGCGCGCCCGTGCTGCTGATTGGCGCGGGCACCGGCGTGGCGCCGCTGGCGGGCTTCATCCGCGGCAACACGCGCCACCGGCCCATGCACCTGTACTACGGCGCACGCGACCCGGCGCGGGACTTTTACTTCGGCACCGAACTGCAGGACTGGCAGGCCGACGGCCGACTGGCGGGGCTGCACACCACGTTCTCGCGCCTGCCGGACGGCGGCGGCTACGTGCAGCAGGCCCTGCAGCGTGATGCCGCGCAGCTGCGCGACCTGCTGGCGCAGGGCGCCCTGGTGCGCGTGTGCGGCAGCCGCCCCATGGCACAGGGCGTGGCGCAGGTGCTGCAATCGCTGCTGAGCCCGCCGGGACTGGCACAACTGAAGGCACAAGGACGCTATGCCGAAGACCTTTTTTAAGCCGCAACGGCTGACCCTGCACGGCCCCACCATGGGCACGCGCTGGTCCGTCACCTGCGATGTGCCGCCCGGCACCGATGCGCACGCGCTGGAGCAGGCCCTGGCCGCGGCCGTGCAGCAGGTGGACGCGCAAATGTCGCCCTGGCTGGCGGGCAGCGACCTCAACCGCCTGAACCACGCGGCGCCGGGCGCCTGGGTGGCCCTGCCGCCCGAAATTCTGGAGGTACTGGCCTGCGCGCTGGACATTTGCCGCCTGAGCGGCGGCGCTTTCGACCCCGCCGTGGGCGCGCTGGTTGACGCCTGGGGCTTTGGCGCCGCGCGCGACGCGCCCGACGCCGCGGCCATCCGCGCCGCTGCCGCAGTTGCAGGCGCGCCCCGCCCGCCCACCCATCAGGCGCTGGAAATCGACCGCGCCGCAGGCCGTGCCCGCAAGCACGCGCCGCTGCAGCTGGATCTGTGCGGCATTGCCAAGGGCTACGGGGTAGATCGCATGGCCGACGTGCTGCGCCAGCACGCCGTAGAACATGCGCTGGTGGCGCTGGACGGCGAGCTGCGTGCCGTGGGCGCCCAGGCCAGCGGCCAGCCCTGGGCGGTGGCCGTGGAAAGCCCCCAGGCCGGGCGCCGCGCGGTGCATGGCGTGGTCGAGCTGCAAGACCTGGCCGTCGCCACATCGGGCGACTACCGGCGCTACCTGCAGGTGGGCAGCGAGCGCCTGGCGCACACCATGGACGCGCGCCGCACCGCGCCCGTGCGCAACGAGGTGGCCAGCGTCACGGTGCTGGCGCGTCAGTGCATGCATGCCGACGCCTGGGCCACGGCCCTGCTGGTTGCAGGCCCCGGCGAGGGGCTGGCCCTGGCCCAGCGCATGGGGCTGGAGGCGCTGTGGCTGCTGCGCCGTGGCGGCGGGCTGGTCACGCTGGGGCTGGGGCGGTTTGGCGCGGGCGGGGCTACCCCATGAACGGCGGGTGAATCCCGCATTCAGCAATGATTCACCGTGCCCCGTGCACACTGTCGGCTCAGCCTCTCGGCCAATGCTGGCTGCACCCCCCTGGCACAAGGAGTTCATCATGCGCACCCACATCACTCTTACCGCGATCGCAATGCTGGTAGCCGCCTTGGGCGCCCCGGCTCTCGCAGGCGACCGTGATCATCGACAGGAACGCAACCACGCGCGCGAGCGCGCCATGCGCTGCGCGGACAACGCCGGTCAGGGCATGCAGGTCGTTCCCAACGATGCGGGCGCCCAGGAGCGCGCCCATGGGTGGCAATACTTCTCGGACCCCGCAGCCTGCCGCGCCGTCGTCATCAGCCCGCAGGGGGACTATTACTTCAGCCAGGGCCGGGGCTTGCGCTGGGTGGCTGCCGCCCAGCCCGACGCCTGAGAGCGTGTTTACGATCTGACGGGTGGACGGCGCGGCACGCGCGCCGTCAGCGTGCCGCGCCGCCCGGCTCCGTGCCCGCCCACGCCGCGGCCTGCAATGCCGCCGGCAGTTCATGGGCCAGCGCCTGTTCCTCGCGCGCGTGGTGGTGCTCCAGCACATGGCGCAGCGCATGTGCCGCATCCAGCAGCATCAGCACCGCGGCGCGGCGGTCCTGCTCGTCCTGCGGCGGCTGATCGGCCACGGCTTGCACCTTCAGCGCATATTCGTCGGCCAGCAGCGCTATGCGGTCGTGCTCCACCAGGTACACACGCGCCGCCCAGCGCGCGCCGGGGGGCACATGGGGCAGCAGCTGCGTGTTTTCTATCTCGATGTGCTGCGCCAGGCCGGCGCGCCAGCGTTGCAGCTTTTGCTGCGCGCCGCCAAAGTCTGCGCCCGCCACGTCCAGCAGATGGGCGTGCAGTTGGGCACCCAGCTGCGTGTGCTGATGTTCAAAAAAAGCGGGGGTTGGGCTCATGGTCTGCAACCTGCTTTACCAGCGCACCGCCAGCCCGGCCGCGTGTCCGCGCGTGAAGGCTTCTTCAAACACTGAGTAGCCCGACCAGTCCGCGTGCGCGAACAGCAGGCGCTGGGTGCCGGGTGTGGGCGGTACGGGTACGCGCTCTCCATTTGATAGCTGATAGCGCTTGCCAGACAAGCGCGAGAGGCCAATTTGGCTTAAAAACGCCTGCGTGCCCGGCACGGGGATGGACATGGCGTGGCCGTAGCGCGTGATCTCCATGCGCGTGGCGCGCCCGGGCAGGTCGGGGTGGGGCACGGCCAGCGCCGCCACGATGGCGCTGCGCCAGTGCGTCCAGGGTTGCCCGGCCAGTTGCTGGCGCGCGCCCTCCACGTCGCCCAGCGCCTGGTAGTAGGTGATGACCGTGGGGCTGGCGGCGGCGCTGCGCGCGTCCAGGCGCTGATGGCCGGCATGCACATAGCCCAGGCCGCCGGGCACGGGGTCGGCATACAGCACGTTGTCCCACGCCGGGGCGGCGCCCTCGCGGTCGGCCAGCGGGGCGCTCAGGTGGATGTTGGCCACCAGCCAGGGCGCCCACTGCAGGCGGCGCGCAGCCTGCGCCAGAAAGTCGGGCGCGGGCTGCACCACGCGCGCGGCCACGTACACCGGCAGCGCCACGATGCAGCGGCGCGCCTGCCAGCGCTCGATGCTGTCGCTGGCGTGCAGGTACACGTCCACTTCCACGCCGCGGCGCGTCTCGGCAATGCGCAGCACGCTGGCGCCGGTGCGCAGCTGGCCGCCTTGCACCAGGGGCTCGGCCAGGCGCCGGGTCAGCCAGCCGTTGCCCTCGGGCCAGGTGAGCACGCCCTCGCGCTCATCGCCAGCGTCGGCCTCCAGGCCCGGCGCATGGAAGCCGTGGCGGCTGGCAAAGTAGTGGATGCCCGCCCAGGCCGACACGCGCGCCGTGCCCGCGCCATAGTCGTCGCGGCAGCAGTAGTCCAGGTACCAGCGCAGGTGGGCGTCGTCCAGGCCCTGCTGCGCCAGCCATGCGTCAAAAGTGATAGCGTCCAGCGCTTGTTGCGCGGGCGCCAAAGGCCTGCCGGGCGTCCAGCTTTTGACTACCGGCATGGTAAAGCGCGCCGCGCGCGACAGCGCGGCCACCTGCTCGGCAAAGCGCCGGTACTGCGCCAGCGTGGATGCATCCACGCCCGCCACGGGCAGCAGGCCGTCTTGCCACTGGCCCTGCCAGAACAGGCGCTCTTGCGGGCTGTGGGCCAGGTGGCGCCCGCCGTCGCCGCCGTAGCGCCAGCGCCCGGCCTCGCGCTGGCGCAGGCCCAGCTCTTCGAGCAGGTCCTGCACCTCGCGCGCGTGCTCGCCGGGCACGGGCAGGTAGTGCGCGCCCAGCGGGCAGGCCAGGCCGTTCACGCTGCCCGCGCGGCTGTTGCCGCCGGGCTGGTCTTCCATCTCCAGGCACTGAAAATCATCCACGCCCGACAGGCGCAGCGCGCGCGCGGCCGCCAGCCCCGCCACGCCGCCGCCGGCAATCACCACCTGGGTGCGGCGCACGATGTCGGGCGTGTAGGGCGCGCCCTCGGCCAGCCGGTCGCGCAGCGCATGGCCGCGCGCCATGTCGATGCCGGTGTAGCCGCCCAGCACGTCGGCGGGCGCGGGCTTGTCGCAGCCGGGCAGGGCCACGCCCGCGGCCAGGGCGGCGCCGGCCTGCAGCATCTGGCGGCGGCGCGGAGAGGTGGGAGGGCGGATGGGCTGGAACATGGGCCGCCCACTGTACGGCATCAGCCCCGGCCGGGCCGGCCAGACACCCCCTGCGGCGCGTGGGTTCAGCCGATCACGGGCCGACCCGGCCCCACTCCTGCTCGTAGGTGTGCACCAGCACCTGGTTGGACAGGCGGTTGACCTCGGCGCCTACGCGCGCCATGTCCAGCGGAAAGTCGAACAGCAGCGGCAGGGACGCCGCATCCAGAAAGCGCAGCCCTGCGGGTAGTTCGGCCGGCGGGCGCCAGGGCCGGCGGCTGGCGATGACGAAGCCCCATTCGCCAAAGCTGGGCACGTGCGCGTGGTAGGGCCGCGCCTGCAGGCCCACCGATTCGATGGTGTGCACCACCGTCCAGAAGCTGCTGCGCGCCACCAGGGGCGATGTGGTCTGCACCACCGCATAGCCGCTGGCCGCCAGGCGCTGGTCCAGCAGGGCGTAAAAGCTGTTGGTATAGAGTTTGCCGATGGCAAAGTTGGTGGGGTCGGGGAAGTCCACCACGATCACGTCGAACATGTCCGTGCCTTGCTGCAGCCAGCCGAAGGCATCCTGGTTGACGACCGCCACCTTGGGGTTTTGCAGCGCCGCGCCGTTGAGCCGGGCCAGCGTGGGGTTGTCCCGGAAGATGCGCGTCATCTCCGGGTCCAGCTCCACCAGCGTGACCGACTCCACCGACGGGTACTTGAGCACCTCGCGCACGGCCATGCCGTCGCCGCCGCCCAGCACCGCCACGCGCTTGGGGGCGCCATGCGCGGCCATCACCGGGTGCACCAGGGCCTCGTGATAGCGGTACTCGTCCTGCTGCGCGAACTGCAGGTTGCCGTTCAGGTACAGGCGGTGCCCGGCGCGCCCGCGCGTCACCACGATGCGCTGGTAGGGCGATGCGCTGCTGAACACGATGCGGTCCTGGTAGAACTTGTCTTCGGCAAAGCGGGTGATGTGCTCCGCCCCCAAAAGCCCCGCCAGCAGCGCCGCCAGCACCGCCGCGCAGGCCAGCGCGTGCGCGCCAAAGCGCCGCAGCTCATGGCGGAACAGCCACAGCGCCCACACCGCCACGGCGGCGTTCATGAAGCCGAACAGCAGCCCCGTGCGCACCAGCCCCAGCTGCGGCACCAGCAGCAGCGGAAACGCCAGCGACACCGCCAGCGCGCCCAGATAGTCGAAGGTGAGCACCTGGCTCACCAGGTCTTTGAGCTGCACGTTGCGCTTGAGGATGCGCATGACCAGCGGAATCTCCAGCCCCACCAGCGTGCCCACCAGCAGCACCATGCCGTACAGCAGCACCCGGAAGGCGCCGGGCACGTAGGCGTTTGCTATGAATAGCGTAGCTGGCAGCGCTCCACCAATCAGGGCTACCAGCAGTTCTATGCGCAAAAAATGCGCGGGCAGCTGGCGCTCGAAGTAGCGCGACAGCCACGAGCCCACGCCCATGGCGAACAGATAGGTGCCGATGACGGTGGAAAACTGCAGCACCGAGTCGCCCAGCACGTACGACGCCAGCGCCCCCGCCGCCAGCTCGTACAAGAGCCCGCAGGCGGCGATGACGAATACGCTGGCCAGCAGGGCGACGTCGATGGGGCGGGGGGTGGCGCCGGCGCCCACCGGACTGGCGGCCGTGGCGGAGTCGGACACGGTGCTCATGCGCGGGGAGGCTGCCTCAGTGAATCGCCGCCGCCACGATGATGCTGATGCCCAGGCACATGGCGGCCACCACCATCGCCAGGGCGCGGTTCTGCTTTTCCACGATCTCGGCCCACAGGTCGGCCGGGGTGATCTTGTCGATCAGCCAGAAGCACAGCCAGAAGACGACCACGCCGATCAGCGCGTAGAGGATGGACCCGAGGAAGGCCGCGGGCCGGAGCCATTCGATTCCCATCATGGTGTTTGCTCCTTGGAAGGGTTGAGAGAAAAAATTGTCATTTGTGGCTGCCGCCCGTGCTGTAGCCGCCAAACGAGCCGCCCGAGCTGCGGTAGGCGCCGCCGGGCGAGCCCGAGCAGTTGCTCATCAGCACCAGCAGGACGATCAGCACGATGAAGATCAAAATCACCGTGCCGCAGCCGATGCCCGAGCCCGCGGCCACCGGCCCCGCGTCTTGCCGGCGAAACAGCGCGGCCTTGTCGCCCAGCTTGAAGGCCTGCGCCACGGCGCTGCTGTCGATGCGGTTGCCGTGCGACCAGGTGACCTCGCTGCGCGACTGCTCGCGCGACAGGATGCCTTTGCCTTTGCCCTTGCCGCCCACGGCCGCAAAGTCGCTGTTGCTGGTCTTTTGGCCGCGCTCCACGGGCCAGTAGAACTCGCCTGCCACATAGTTGGTCTCGGCCTGGTAGGTGGATGTCAGCCGGTACTGCGTGCCCAGGTAGCGTGCGGTGGCCGCGCCCGGCTTGTGCTGCGGCGCGCCGGTGGCGGGGCGCACCAGGCTCCAGCCGTCGCTGGCGTCCACCAGAAACAGAAAGCCGCGCTGGCGGTGGTAGAGCAGGTATTCCTCCCAGCCAAAGTGCTCGTCATCGCCCGGCTCCACGCCCGTGCGGTGCTGAAAGCCCACCACCTGCCACGGCGCGCCCTCGAACTGCCCCACGCTCCCCAACGGGATCAGCGGCTGCACCGGCTCGTGCTGCGCGGCGTGGCGCAACTCGCCGCCCAGGCCGCTGCTCAGGTCGATCAGGCTGCTGCACGACGGGCAGGTGCAGCTTTTGGTGCTGGCCAGCTCTACGCGCACCGGCGCGCCGCAGCTGGGGCAGTTGAACTGGCGGCCTTTTTCGTCTTTGGCCGATTCGTCCTTCAGGCCCTGCAGCTGCAAATCCTCCAGCCGCACCGCGCGCCCGCGCTGCGCCTGCGGCGGCTGGCTGGCGTAGTCGATGGACAGCACCTCGCCGTCGGCCGAGCGCAGCTCCACCACCTGGAACGGCACACCCAGCGGCGGCAGCTTGGGCACCTCGCCCTCGGCCGCGATGAGTTGCGCGCGCACGTTGGCCGCCACGCTGAAGGGCTGGCCGCCCACGGCGGTGGTCATGCCGACGCGAAAACGCCCGGCCTCGGGCAGTTCGCGCCCCAGCGCGGCCGCGCGGGTGAAGACATAGGCGCCGTTGTCTTCGCTGAGCGTGGCGGTGCTGCCGTCCTGCAGCATGGCGACCCACTCGGTCCAGCGCCCTTCGTCGCCCTGGTATTGCAGCCGGCCGATCAGCGTGAAGGGCTGGTCCTGCAGCCTGCCGCTGGCCAGCAGCTGCAGCGGGCTGTGGTCGTCAAACACCTCGGCCATGCGGCCCAGGCGCTGCAGCACCTCGCCGCTGCGCACCACGGTGCTGTGGCAGTAGGCGCAGATGGCGTGCGTGGATTGCGCGCTCTGGAAGGTGACCGGCGCGCCGCAGCCCGGGCAGGGTGCGCGGTAGATGCGCTGGGGGGCGCTGTCAGCCATGCGTGTTATTTACGGTGTTTTTGCTTGACCAGGCTCATGTCTCAGATCGAGCTGCTGGCCCTCACCCCCACCCTCTCCCAGAGGGAGAGCAACTGTGTTCAAAGTCAAGTCATTTTGAGATAGCTCCAGCATGTGGATAACTCACTTGCCAAGGCACGCCGGATTTGAGAACGGCGTTGATGATCGTGAGCACCTTGTGCATACAGGCC
>NZ_JBFWLZ010000058.1:0-9856 GCF_050251835.1 Diaphorobacter sp.
TGCGCGCCGGGGATGATGTCGGCCAGCTCGGCAAACATCTGGCAGCCGTTGCACACGCCCAGGCCGAAGGTGTCGGTGCGCGCAAAGAACTGGCGGAACTGCTGCGACAGGCGCTCGTTGAAGGTGATGGAACGCGCCCAGCCAATGCCCGCGCCCAGCGTGTCGCCGTAGCTGAAGCCGCCGCAAGCCACCACACCGGCAAACTGCGCTAGGTCGGCCCGGCCGGTTTGCAGGTCGGTCATGTGCACGTCAAACGCCTCAAAGCCCGCTTCGGTGAAGGCGTAGGCCATCTCGACGTGCGAGTTGACGCCCTGCTCGCGCAGCACGGCCACGCGGGGGCGGGCGCCGGTGGCAATGAAGGGCGCCGCCACGTTGTCCGCGGGGTCGAACGTCAGATGCACATGCATGCCGGGGTCGGTGGGGTCGCCCGCGGCGGCGTGCTCGCTGTCGGCGCAGACGGGGTTGTCGCGCTGCTGGCAGATCTTCCAGCTGACAGCGTCCCAGACCTGGTGCAGGTCGGACAGGCTGGCGCTGAACACGGCCTTGGCGTCACGCCACACTTGCAGCTGGCCCTTGCCCGCGTCGATGGGCGAAGACAGCGGGCGCGTCTTGCCCACAAAGTGGCTGCAGCTCGCCAGGCCGTGGGCGCGCAGCGTCTGCATGACCTCGTTGCGCTCACTGGTCCTGACCTGGAGCACCACGCCCAGTTCTTCGTTGAACAGCGCGCGCAGGGTCAGCTCGTCGCGGCGGCCGCTGACTTGCTGCGCCCAGTTCTTGGCGTCGCCGGTTTCCATGCGGCTGTCGGAGATGCCGTCGCCCTCGGTGACCAGCATGTCCACGTTCAGCGCCACACCCACCTGGCCTGCGAAGGCCATCTCGGCTGCGGTGGCCAGCAGGCCGCCATCGCCCTTGTCGTGATACGCCAAAATCTGGCCCTTCGCGCGCAGCGCGTTCACGGCATCCACCAGGGCGATCAGGTCCTTGGCATCGTCCAGGTCGGGCGTCTCGTCGCCGGTCTGGTTGAGCACCTGCGCCAGGATGGAGCCACCCATGCGCATCTTGCCGCGGCCCAGATCGATCAGCACCAGGGTGGTGTCGTCTTCCTTGGCATCAAGCTGCGGCGTGAGCGTGCCGCGCACGTCCGCCAGCGTGGCGAACGCGGTGATGATCAGGCTGACGGGCGAGGTTACCTTGCGGGTCTCGCCGCCCTCGCTCCACTGCGTGCGCATGGACAGGCTGTCCTTGCCCACCGGGATGGAGATGCCCAGCTGCGGGCACAGCTCCATGCCCACGGCCTTCACAGTGGCGTACAGCGCAGCGTCTTCGCCGGGCTCGCCGCAGGCGGCCATCCAGTTGGCGGACAGCTTCACGCGAGGCAGCTCAATGGGCGCGGCCAGCAGGTTGGTAATGCTTTCTGCCACCGCCATGCGGCCGGACGCGGGCGCGTTGAGCGCGGCCAGTGGCGTGCGTTCGCCCATCGCCATGGCCTCGCCGGCAAAGCCACGGAAGTCGGCCAGCGTCACGGCCACGTCGGCCACGGGCACCTGCCAGGGGCCCACCATCTGGTCGCGATGGGTCAGGCCGCCCACGGCGCGGTCGCCGATGGTGATGAGGAAGCGCTTGGACGCCACCGTGGGGTGGGCCAGCACCTCTATCACGGCCTTCTCCAGCGGCAGGCCGTCCACGTCCAGGGGCGCAAAGCTGCGCTGCACGCTCTGCACGTCGCGGTGCATCTTGGGCGGCTTGCCCAGCAGCACGTTCATGGGCATGTCCACGGGGTATTTCTGGTCGCCGGATTCGACAGCCGTGTCTTCCAGCACCAGCTGGCGCTCCTCGGTGGCCGTGCCGATGACGGCGAAGGGGCAGCGCTCGCGCTCGCAAAATGCCGTGAACTGCGCCAGTGACTCGGGCGCGATGGCCAGCACGTAGCGCTCCTGGCTTTCGTTGGACCAGATTTCCTTGGGCGCCAGGCCGGATTCCTCCAGTTGCACGGCGCGCAGGTCAAAGCGCGCGCCGCGGCCGGCGTCGTTGGTCAGTTCTGGGAAGGCGTTGGACAGGCCGCCCGCGCCCACGTCGTGAATGGCCAGGATGGGGTTGTCCGCCCCCTGCGCCCAGCAGTGGTTGATGACCTCCTGCGCGCGGCGCTCGATCTCGGGGTTGCCGCGCTGTACCGAGTCAAAGTCCAGCTCTGCCGCATTGGTGCCTGTGGCCATCGAGCTGGCCGCGCCGCCGCCCATGCCGATGCGCATGCCGGGGCCGCCCAGCTGGATCAGCAGCGTGCCCGCGGGGAACAGGATCTTTTGGGTGAGCTGCGCGTCGATCGTGCCCAGGCCGCCCGCGATCATGATGGGCTTGTGGTAGCCGCGCGTGATGTCGCCGACCTGCTGCTCGTATTCGCGAAAGTACCCCGTCAGGTTGGGACGGCCGAACTCGTTGTTGAACGCAGCGCCGCCCAGCGGCCCCTCGGTCATGATCTGCAGCGGGCTGGCGATGTGCTCGGGCCGGCCCACCTCACTGCCCCAGAGCTTGGACACGGTGAAGCCGGTCAGGCCCGCCTTGGGTTTGGAGCCACGGCCTGTGGCGCCCTCGTCGCGGATCTCGCCCCCTGCTCCGGTGGCAGCACCCGGGAACGGCGATATGGCCGTGGGGTGGTTGTGCGTCTCCACCTTCATCAGCACATGGTGGGTAGCACTACGTTTTTGATAGCTGGGAGCGCTTGCCTGTTGGGCGAAAGACTCGAATTTGGCAATGAACTGCTCGACCTCGCTGCCTTCCATGATGGAGGCGTTGTCGGCATAGGCCACCACGGTGTGCCGGGGCGACACGGCCTCGGTGTTGCGGATCATGCCGAACAGGCTCTTGTCTTGCGCCACGCCGTCGATGGTGAACTGCGCGTTAAAAATCTTGTGGCGGCAGTGCTCGCTGTTGGCCTGGGCGAACATCATCAGCTCCACGTCGGTGGGGTTGCGCGCCAGGCCCTTGAAGGCGTTGACCAGGTAGTCGATCTCGTCGTCGGCCAGGGCCAGGCCCCAGGCCTTGTTGGCGGCCTCCAGCGCCGCGCGCCCGCCTTGCAGCACATCGACAAAGGCCATGGGCTCGGCCTGCAGCTCGGTGAACAGCTGCTGCGCCTCGTCCAGCGTGGCAACCACGGACTCGGTCATGCGGTCGTGCAGCAGCGCGGCGATCTGCTGCAGCTGCTCGGCGCTCAGCGCCGGCTTGCCGCCCAGCAGGCCGCCCTTGAGCTGAATGCGGTATTCGGTGATGCGCTCGATGCGGCGCACCGCCAGGCCACAGTTGTGGGCGATGTCGGTGGCCTTGGAGGCCCAGGGCGACACGGTGCCCAGGCGCGGCGTGACGTACAGCACCACGCCGTCGTGCGGGCCGGTGTAGGGGTCGCCATAGGTCAGCAGCGCGGCCAGGCGCTCGCGCGCGGCGGCATCGGGCGCCGCGTCGCTGGCAACCAGATGCACATGGCGCGCCGCAATGCCTTCGATCTTGGAGTGGATGGCCTGCAGCCGGGGCTGCAGTTGCTGGACGCGGAAGGTGCTGAGGGCATTGCCGCCCTCCAGCGAGGTGATATGCAAGGTCACGGTAGCGGCCTATGTGATAGGGAAAATGGCAATCGGGCCGCGGACGCGGCAGCCGCTGAATGGGGCTGCGGCACCCTGCGGCGCGGATTCTGCGAAGCCCGCCATTTTAACGGCCAGCCCCTGCGGGCGCAGGCTGCCCGCAAACGGGGGCGCAACGCGCCTCCAGCCGTTCGGCAGCAGGGGAGAAATGCGAATGGGATAATTTCTGCCATGAGCATCACCATCAAAGACGCGCAGGGCATTGCCGGCATGCGCGAAGCCTGCCGCCTGGCGTCCGAAGTGCTGGACTACATCGCCCCTCACATCAAGCCAGGCATCACCACCGCCGAGATCGACCGCCTGGGCGCCGAATGCATGGCGGCCCAGGGCACCGTATCCGCCACCGTGGGCTACCAGCCGCCCGGCTATCCGCCCTACCCCGGCCACCTGTGCACCTCGGTCAACCATGTGGTGTGCCACGGCATTCCGAACGACAAGCCTTTGAAAAAAGGCGACATCGTCAACGTGGACGTCACCGTGATCACCAAGGACGGCTGGTACGGCGACAACAGCCGCATGTACCTGATCGGCGAATGCTCGATCGCCGCCAAGCGGCTGTCCGCGCTGACCTTCGAGGCCATGTGGCTGGGCATCCTGCAGGTCAAGCCGGGCGCGCGCCTGGGCGACATCGGCCACGCCATCCAGAAATTTGCCGAGGGCCACGGCCTGTCAGTGGTGCGCGAGTTCTGCGGCCACGGCATCGGCCAGAAGTTCCACGAAGACCCGCAGGTGCTGCACTACGGCCGCCCCGGCACGGGCGAGCAGCTGGTACCCGGCATGACCTTCACCATCGAGCCCATGCTCAACCTGGGCAGGCGCGACATCAAGGAGCTGGGCAACGACGGCTGGACCATCATTACCAAAGACCGCAGCCTGTCGGCCCAGTGGGAGCACACGGTGTTGGTGACCGATACGGGCTACGACGTGCTGACACTGTCCGCCGGCTCGCCGCCGCTGCCCCCGTTTGTCACGGCTACCACCACCTGAGCACGGCAGATGACGGGCGCGCACGGTTATTGCTGGTGATTTTTCATGCATTCAAGACCTCACTGCCCGCACTCCAATCCGCCTGACCTGGCGCAACTGCATGCGCTGCGCGACGCTTACCGCCAGGACAAGGCCGCTTTGCTGGCCAAGCTGCGCGAGCCTGGTGCCTCCACACGCGGCGTGCGCAGTCTGCTGCGCAAGCTGTCCGCCCTGGCTGACAGGATGCTGTGCCAGTTGTGGGCGCAGGCGCAGCTGCCCGACGGCATGGCGCTGCTGGCCGTGGGCGGCTACGGGCGCGGGCAACTGTCGCCCTACTCCGACGTAGATGTGCTGGTGCTGCTACCCGATGGCTTTGACCTGAACCCAGGCCTGCCCGCGGAAGGAATTGGCAGCACGCAGTGTTCCCCCATCGAGACCTTTATCGGCAGCTGCTGGGACGCGGGGCTGGAGGTGGGCTCCAGCGTGCGCACCGTGGCCGAATGCCTGAGCGAATCCGCCGCCGACGTGACGGTGCAGACTGCGCTGCTGGAGTCGCGCCTGCTGTGCGGCGATGCGGCGCTGTTCGATGCGTTTCGCAAGCGCTACGACGCGCAGATGGACTCGCGGGCCTTTCTGGTCGCCAAGACGCTGGAGATGCGTCAGCGCCACACCAAGTACGAAGACACCCCCTACGCGCTGGAGCCCAACTGCAAAGAGTCGCCCGGCGGCCTGCGCGACCTGCAGCTCATCCTGTGGGTGGCGCGCGCCGCGGGGCTGGGCCGCAACTGGCGCGAGCTGGCGGCCAGCGGGCTGGCCACGCCCTTCGAGGTGCAGCAGATCGAGCGCAACGAAGCGCTGCTGCTGCTGATCCGCGCGCGCCTGCATGCGCTGGCGGGGCGGCGCGAAGACCGCCTGGTGTTCGATCTGCAGACGGCCGTGGCCGAAGCCTTTGGCTACCGCTCCACTGCGCCGGATGGCCAGCGCCTGGCCATGCGCGCCAGCGAGACGCTGATGCGCCGCTACTACTGGGCCGCCAAGGCCGTATCGCAGCTGTGCCAGATATTGCTGCTGGGCATCGAGGAGCGGCTCAACCCCTCCACGCACGAGCTGCGCCCGATCAACCCGCGCTTTTTTGAAAAAGCCGGCCTGATCGAAGTGGCCAGCGACGACCTGTACGAGAAAGAACCCCACGCCGTCCTGGAGACTTTCCTGCTCTACCAGACCACCGTGGGACTCAAGGACCTGTCGGCGCGCACGCTGCGCGCGCTGTACAACGCCCGGGGCGTGATGGACAGCGAGTTTCGCCGCGACCCCGTCAACCGCGCGCGGTTCATGCAAATCCTGCAGCAGCCCTCGGGCATCACGCATGCCATGCGACTCATGAACCAGACCTCGGTGCTGGGGCGCTATCTTTGGCCCTTCCGGCGCATCGTGGGGCAGATGCAGCACGACCTGTTCCATGTGTACACGGTGGACCAGCACATCCTGATGGTGCTGCGCAACGTGCGGCGCTTCTTCATGGCCGAGCACGCGCATGAATACCCCGCGTGCTCACAACTGGCAGCGGGCTGGGACAAGCCGTGGATTTTGTACATCGCGGCGCTGTTTCACGACATCGGCAAGGGCCGCGGCGGCAACCATTCGCAGATCGGCGCGGTCGAGGCGCGGCGCTTTTGCCGCCAGCACGGCCCCTACGGCATCGGGCGGGACGACGCCCGGCTGATCGAGTTTCTGGTGGCCGAGCACCTCACCATGAGCAATGTGGCGCAAAAGCAGGATCTATCAGACCCCGCCGTGATCGCCGCCTTTGCCCAGCGCGTGGGCAACGAGCGCTACCTGACCGCGCTGTACCTGCTCACCGTGGCCGACATCCGCGGCACCAGCCCCAAGGTGTGGAATGCCTGGAAGGGCAAGCTGCTGGAAGACCTGTACCAAAGCGCGCTACGCACCCTGGGCGGACGCGCGCCCGACGCTGCGGCCGAGATCGAGGCCCGCAAGCGCGAGGCGCTGGTGGCGCTGGCGCTTGTCTCCATGCCCTACGGCTCGCACAAAAAGCTGTGGGACACGCTGGACGTGAGCTACTTCATGCGCCACGAGGCTGCCGACATCGCCTGGCACACCCGCCATCTGTCGCGCCATGTGGGCGCCGGCAAGCCCGTGGTGCGCGCGCGCCAGTCGCTGGCCGGCGAGGGCCTGCAAGTGCTGGTGTATGCACCCGACCAGAGCGACCTGTTCGTGCGCATCTGCGGCTACTTTGACCGCGCGGGCTTTTCCATCCTGGACGCGCGCGTGCACACCGCCAACAACGGCTATGCGCTGGACACCTTCCAGGTCGTGGCCTCCAGCCAGGCGGGCGCATACCGCGAGCTGATCCACATGGTCGAAAACGACCTGCTGCGCGCCATTGAAGACCAGCGCCCCCTGCCCGAGCCCGGGCGCAAGCGCGTGTCGCGCCGCGTCAAAAGCTTCCCCATTGCGCCGCGCGTCACGCTGCGCCCCGACGACCGGGCCCAGCGCTGGCTCATCAGCATCTCCGCCAGCGACCGCGCCGGCCTGCTGTACCTGGTGGCGCAAGTACTGTCGCGCCATGGTCTCAGCGTGCAACTGGCCAAGGTCAGCACCCTGGGCGAGCGGGTGGAAGACGTGTTCCTGGTGCATGGCCCCGAACTGCAGAGCAACGCACGCCAGATACAGATCGAGACCGAGCTGCTGCAGGCGCTGGCAGATCAGTAGGCATTAGACATCGTCTTTTCACTATCAAAATAATAGCTTTCAGCGATTTCTGCATAAGCGCTGAGTGCCAATTTGACCATTACTCATCTTCGACATCGCCGATCTGCGGAAACAGCACCTCGGTGTAGCCAAACTGCGTGAAGTCGCTCACCCGCATCGGGTACAGCTTGCCGATCAGGTGATCGCACTCATGCTGCACCACCCGTGCATGAAAGCCCTCGGCCACGCGGTCGATGGGCGCGCCCTGCGGGTCAAAGCCGCTGTAGCGGATGCGCGTGAAACGCGGCACCTTGCCGCGCAGGCCGGGCACGGAAAGGCAACCCTCCCAGTCGTCTTCTTCCTCGGGACCCAGCGGCGTGATCACGGGGTTGATGAGCACCGTGGGCGGCACGATGGGGCGACCCGGGTAGCGCGGATTGGGCTCGCCCGAGCCAAAAATCACCACCTGCCAATCCTCGCCGATCTGGGGCGCTGCCAGCCCTGCGCCGTTGGCAGCGCGCATGGTGTCGCGCATGTCGTGCACCAGCCGGTGCAGCGCGGGCGTGTCAAAGCTGGTGACGGGCCGGGCGAGCCGCAGCAGTCGCGGGTCACCCATCTTCAAGAGAGTGCGAATGGTCATGGAGGGTCTTCAGGCCAGGGCCACCAAAGGGCATGGCGGTATCCACAAGGCTTTCTGGTCTTGGAGCATACCCCGCGACGCCTTCACAATGACACCCATGCCTCGCCCCCCCGAACCCATGCCACCGGCACCCGAACAAGCGCCGCTGCCTGCGCCGGTGCGATGGCTGCTGCTGGTGCTGGCGGCGTTGTGCCTGGCGCTGGGGTTGGTCGGCATTCTTGTACCCGGCCTGCCGAGCACCGTGTTCATCCTGATAGCAGGCTGGGCCGCTGCGCGCAGCTCGCCGCGGCTGTACCGCTGGCTGTGGTTTCACCCGCTGTTCGGCTCCATGCTGCGCAACTGGGCCAACGGCGGGCGCGTCAGCCGCCGCGCCAAGTGGAGCGCCACCTTCTTGATGGCGCTGAGCGCGCTGGTGCTGCTGGTGGCGCACATCCCCCGCTGGGCTGCCATCAGCGCTCTGGTGTGCATGGCCTGCGTGCTGATCTGGTTGTGGCTGCGCCCAGAGCCGCTGCGCTGATCGCCGGCTGCTGCTCTGCGCCGCCGAACAAAGTGGCGCGACTCAAAAGTAGCTGATTTTCTTGTATATAATCGCGGGCTTGTTCCTCGATAGCTCAGTCGGTAGAGCGACGGACTGTTAATCCGCAGGTCCCTGGTTCGAGCCCAGGTCGAGGAGCCAAAATTCAAAGCCTTGCAATTGCACAAGGCGCGCAAAAAATTTCACCGATCATTCCTCGATAGCTCAGTCGGTAGAGCGACGGACTGTTAATCCGCAGGTCCCTGGTTCGAGCCCAGGTCGAGGAGCCACTCAAGGCCGTTCCAATGCATTTTGGAACGGCCTTTTTATTGGTTCGCCGCAAGCAGCGGCAGCGTGGTGGCTGCTCCCTGACGCAAACACGAAAAAGCCCGCCAGCAAGGCGGGCCGTGCAAGGCTGCAGACGCAGCCAGGGCAGTTACATGCTTTCGATGATCACCTTGCCAAAGCCCGAGCAACTCACCTGGGTTGCCCCTTCCATCAGGCGCGCGAAGTCGTAGGTCACCTTTTTGCTCAAGATGGACTTTTGCATGGCGCTGATGATCAGGTCTGCCGCTTCCGTCCAGCCCATGTGGCGCAGCATCATCTCGGCCGAAAGAATCTCGGAGCCAGGGTTGACGTAATCCTTGCCCGCATATTTGGGCGCCGTGCCGTGCGTGGCCTCGAACATCGCCACGCTATCGGACAGGTTGGCGCCCGGCGCTATACCGATGCCGCCCACCTGCGCCGCCAGCGCATCCGAGATGTAGTCGCCGTTCAGGTTTAGCGTGGCAATCACGCTGTACTCGGCCGGGCGCAGCAAAATTTGCTGCAAAAAGGCGTCGGCAATGCTGTCCTTGACGGTGATCTCCCGGCCCGTGCGCGGGTTCTTCAGTCGCATCCATGGGCCGCCGTCGATCAGCGTGGCGCCAAATTCCTGCGCCGCCAGCTCATAGCCCCAGTCGCGGAAGGCGCCTTCGGTGAACTTCATGATGTTGCCCTTGTGCACCAGGGTCACGCTGGGCTTGTCGTTGTCGATGGCGTACTGAATGGCCTTGCGCACCAGGCGCTGCGTGCCCTCGCGCGACACCGGCTTGATGCCGATGCCCGAGGTTTCGGGAAAGCGGATCTTGCGCACGCCAAACTCGTCGCGCAAAAACTGGATGAGCTTTTTGGCCTTGTCCGACTGGGCCTCGAACTCGATGCCGGCGTAGATGTCCTCGGAGTTCTCGCGAAAGATCACCATGTTGGTCTTTTCCGGCTCCTTCACAGGAGAGCAACTGTGTTCAAAGTCAAGTCATTTTGAGATAGCTCCAGCATGTGGATAACTCACTTGCCAAGGCACGCCGGATTTGAGAACGGCGTTGATGATCGTGAGCACCTTGTGCATACAGGCCA